>WQSK01000049.1 GCA_009787915.1 Bacillota bacterium | reverse complement strand
CAAGGCATATTAACGTTAGTACATTACCTCTACCTCTTCCACCAGGGCACCATCAATTACAGATTAGTGTAAGTCTCAGTCTTTGGGGCGTAATCTTTGGATTTACGAACAGTTATTTAAGCGACCCGATTACAATTTACATCCCTGACACGACCCCAATCCCAAGTACCCCATTGCAAACCCCGACGTTGTCAATTAACGATTCGGTGATTTCGTGGGATGCGGTAGATTATGCGGTTGGGTACACTATTTACATAAACGGCACCTCGATGTACACGGTCGGCGATGTGACGAGTTTTGATTTGACCGATTTGCCATTTACATTACCGTTTGGGTCGTTCGCAATTGCACTTCGCGCATTGGCGGACGCAGATGATGAACTTAAATCAAACTCCGAGATGTCGTTCGGGGTATTCTTTGTTCACAGTGCGCCGCCAACACCACCACCTCCGCCGCCAACACCGTTAAACAGACCGACTTTGTCAATTACTGGTTCTGTCATAGAATGGAATTGGCCGTATTGGTCGTGGGATATTGCGCTTTATATCAACGGTGTGTTCTTAAGAACTTTTGGCCACAGCGACCCTAGGTACTTTGACCTCGCAACTTTGGATTTGCCGACTGGGGCATACGTGTTTGCGGTGCGTGCCCATGCAAATCCAGATGATGATACGCGTTTAAATTCGGCATTATCAATAGGAGTAATTTTCGCCGTCGAAGCGGACGACATCATGGACCGCTTGGCAATTTTGCGCCGTGATTATGATTCGACTTGCCAATTTTACGGAGAGTATTGGTGGGCAATTATCGACCCCGCGAATCCGACCGTTGCAATTGACTGGCTTGGACCTGCGAGGGGACCGCAAGGCGCCCCTGGCCAAGATGGTAATGATGGTCAAGATGGACAAGACGGTAATGACGGACAAGATGGGCAGGACGGTAATGATGGTCAAGACGGAGCCCAAGGTCCTCAAGGACCACAGGGACCCCAAGGCGAAACGGGCGAGCAAGGACCAAAAGGTGATACTGGTGATACAGGCGCGACAGGTCCACAAGGTGATACGGGTGCAACTGGGCCTCAGGGGCCGCAAGGTGAAACTGGTCCAACAGGTCCGCAGGGCGGAACAGGATCCCAAGGTGACCCAGGTAGACCAGGTGATACAGGTGTTGCAGGACCTCAAGGTCCCCCAGGCGGTCAAGGTGACGTTGGTGACACAGGTCCGCGCGGTCCAGGTGGGGCAGACGGCGCGCCAGGCGAACAAGGGCCGAGGGGAGAAACCGCTATTAACATGACGATTGTTTATGGTGCTGCGGGCGCCTTGGTATGTGTAGTTCTTTTGTTGCTCATAATGCTTATGGGTTCCCGCGGTCGTATCCGTGCTCTTGAAAAAATCCTTAACCCAGGGCGGAGGCAATGATGCAAAACAAAAGACGGTTTAAACAAAGGGCTTTCATAGTTGGCGCGTTGTGCGTAACGCTTTTGTCGTCGTTTATTTTAGGAGTTGCGCTTATCCCTACAACAAGAGCCGAAAACCAAGAAAACATTGTGCGTGCTTCGTTTATGCCCGAATTCAATCGCAATATGTCTTTGATTGAACTGGACGGCTCTATCAACTATGCGGTCGCGCAACATATTTTAACAATGGTAGGCTTGGGTGGTGGGGCACCTGGTCAAGTAACACGTAATCAAGTAGCAAACCAGTTTCGTTTGTTCCCAGAGTATGGCGAGGGTCACGTCCAAAGTTTATCGACTTCACATTTTCGTGTTGTGCATTCCGATGCGGACTCGGTTGTTGTTTGGATGGCGGCACCGTATAGAACTTCGGTTTTCAATAACCACCAAGATACTTGGCTTACACACGGCGGCTATTGCACAAGCACCATGTATTGGCAATATGCAGGCGGCACCATAATGGCTGCCCAATCTCAGTTGTGGAGAAACGTGACTGGTGACTTTGCGGGTTTGCCTGCGTTTGCGCGGAACCACGATGTAATCGTACCTCGCGGCGGAAATTGGTATTCGCGCTCTAACCCAGACGACAGGATGTGGGTTCCGTCATGGGAGCAGGTTAATGGTGACGCCACAAACCCAAGCCTCTGGGGTTTTACCGCAAACAACCATAGAAATTTCCCATGGGGCAGCGGACGCCCGAACAGGGTTTGGCTTATCCAAAACTCGCGCACTACTGTAATGGACCAAGGCGGCACAATGATGTGGAACCCAGCCGACTGGGGTGGAACTGGGCAAAATATTACCGATGCCCTAGATGTTATGCCTGCAATCAGGTTGTCGCGTTCTGTTCTTGAAAACGCACCAAGCCCAGAACAAGAAAACCAGGGCGTTGATTCTTTGATTGGTTTAAATATGCAATTGAACGAAGATGTTATTACGGTTATCGATAGGGCGATTCACTCTAGCCACGGCGACCGACGTTTGGATTTTAACTCTTTCCGTATGTTCCCGACGGTTGGGACTTTGTACGGCAGGTTGCTTTCACAACTTCGTTATCGTGTCGTCCACGCAACAGATTCGGCGGTTTATGTTTGGGCAACAACACCATATAGAACCTCGGCATGGGCAACCCCTGAGGCGGTTGCGAATTTTCGCCAAGGAGGCCGCCCGTGGTACCATTCTTTTGAAACACCAATCTATGAATACGTTCCAGTTTATGAAAATGTCCCGCTCCCAGGGTTCGAGGCCGATTTTCCGTCAATCTATGACACAGTGCAGGTTGGCTATGAAAATGTACAAACAGGTGTTGTTGCGGGCGAGTGGAACAACCAACACTCGCTTGCAAGGGCACGATTGTTGGCTGATTTTGGTGCGATACCATCGGTAATTCGGGAAGTTGGCGGCACAGGGCCGCAAAGTTCGCGCGGCGTAATCACAAACACAGGTTTCGACGATGTTAATGATGTGAGTAGTGTTTACTGGACCGCGGGAAACCAACCTAGTGACTTTATTTGGATTCCTGGCCGTAACCAAGTCGCCAACGTTAACGAGGGCAACGGGTATTGGGGCTTTGAACACGGCGGTCACCAAGGTTTTGTTATGAACAATGTTTCAAACCAAGTCTGGCTCAGAAGTTGGGGAGAAAACAACATTGGTGCAGCAAACACAATGACCCACCACGGGGTTTTGACGTCGTTTGATTCTGACCTCCCGTTTAATGGCGACCTTTATGGCGACGCGTTGTTGCAGGAACTTGGCCTTATGCCCGCGTTTAGGCTTTGCCGCCGCGAATTGGGTCTTGTCCCAACACCGATTGATGCGCCCATTGACCTTGATGTATCTGGCTGGGGAGGAGCCGCAGGCGCAGGCAGAGTATCGTGGGCACCAGTTGCCGAAGCCCTGACTTATCAAGTCTACATCAACGGGGAACCATTTGGTGAACCAACCGCTAATACTTTTAAAGACATTACAACATTTAACTGGACACCTGGCACCCACCAAATGCAGGTTCGTGCTATACCAGAGTTGGTCACAAACGCATCGGAACTCAGCGAAGTTTATAATTTTACTTTATGGAGACATGTAGTACCAACCAATGTTTGGGTTCATTTGTACGGGGATGGTGATGCCAGATTACATTGGACATCCGACATTTCAAGTGTTGCTAGATATGCAATATATGCGAACAATCAACGCCTCGCTGTTGTGAATAACACAAACAGTTTTTTCCTTGACCACCTTGGCGCGCACTTTGGTCAGCCAGGTACCTTTATGATGTCTGTGGTTTCGTTAACAGATGACTTTTGGCATCTTGATTCTGAGCACAGTAACGAGGCAGAGTTTTATATCCAAAACCCTGCGCACGTTTTGCCAAATTTTGCCCCAGGCGCAATTACGTTTGACCAAAACACAGGGTTAGTAACTTTGGTCGTGCCGTCAATCCCTGTCGGCGACCAGTCGATTTTGTTCTTTGCCGCAATTCGCGTTTACGTAAACGGCGTGGCGCATACAGACCTTATGCCTACCACAAGGCAATTCCACATCGATATGTTACAGTTACCGTTTGGAGCGCACGAGCTCGAGTTTATGCTCGTAAGTATCCACCCGTTGGCTATGCAAAACTCGGACAAGAGCGAGGTCTTACAGGTTTATATCCCCGACACAACACCGATTCCAAGCACACCTCTTGCGACCCCGAATTTGACCATATCGGGTTCGGAACTTTCGTGGAACGCGATTGATAATGCCGTGGGGTTTGTGATTTACATTAACGGAATTCCAATGCACACCGTTGGAAACGTCACAAGTTTCGACCTAAACGACCTGCCAACCCAATTGACGGTCGGGTCTTTCGCGGTTTCGATTCGTGCACTGTCGGACGTTACAAGCGAACTTCATACAAACTCGGAATTGGCAAGCGGGGTACTCTTTGTTGTTGAACCAGAGCCATTGCCACCACCTCCAACACCAGTTCAAGCACCGAATCTGACTATTGTTGGCTCGGTCATTGAGTGGGACTGGCCACAAGGTGCATGGGACATCGCACTCTATGTCAACGGAGTCTTTATACGTGTTTTTGGTTTCGGCGATCCAAGATATTTTGACCTCAGCACATTGGGTTTGCCACCTGGCGGATATGTTATTGCCGTTCGTGCTATTTCAAACCCAAGTGCAAACGAAACCGCGGATTCCGCGCTGTCGGCAGGTGTATTCTTTACTGTTGGGGACAACATTCTGGAGCGTTTGGCAGTCCTTCAGCGCGATTGTTCCGATTATTACGGACAATGGTGGTGGGCGATTATTGACCCAAACTATCCAACGGTCGCTGTTGATTGGCTAGGGCGGGCAGAAGGGCCACAAGGTAGCCCTGGTCAAGACGGAGACGATGGTCAGGACGGGGCAACAGGACCCCAAGGTCCACAAGGAACACCTGGTGCGTCAGGACCACAAGGTGATGTTGGGCAAACAGGTCCGCAAGGACCGCAGGGTAACCCAGGACCTCAGGGACCTGGCGGTGCAACAGGAGGCGAAGGACCAAAAGGCGAATCTGGGGCAAGAGGTCCTGCGGGAACGGCATTCAATATTGAGCAAACAACATGGTATATAATCTACGGTGCCGCGGGGTTGGCGGTGTGTGTGATACTTTTGTTGGTGATGTCTGTACGACGCTCTCGCCGCCGCATCAAAAATCTTGAAAATATCATCATGCCTCCAGTTTAAAAACACTTGAAACCTAAATACAAACATGTTATAGTGCTATATTGAACGATGCAAAACACGTTTGATAAGCCGCGCACCTGTGGTGAAATGGATATCACGACGGTCTTCGGAACCGTCTTTCGGGGTTCGAGTCCCTGCGGGTGCGCCAGTGTTTGATTTACACACGCACACTTTGTACTCTGCCGATTCGTTGGAAACTGTGGCGGACCTTTTGCTTGCAGGCGAAAATTTGGGCCTTTCCGTAATCTCAATTACTGACCACAATTCTGTGGGTGGATATCAGGACCTCGAAAAGCCCGAGGTGCGCAAGTTGTTTGGCGGAAAAATCGTGACGGGCGTGGAACTTGTGACGATGACGAACGTCAGAGAGGAACAACGTTCTCGCGCGAGCGAGGTTGTTATGTTGGATGGCTACAGTTTTGAAATCCTTGGCTATGGGATTGACGCCAAAAAAATGGGCAAAATTTTGTCCGAAAACAAGTACGAAAACGCCGATTATTTTACGATGCTTAGAAACGGGATTTATGAAAAGTTGGAGCAACTTGGTCTGGGGATAGAGCGCAAGGATTTTCCAACACAACCAGAGTGGAACCAACATATTTTTGATTTAAGAGGTAAAGACCTGCTTTTGTATGAAAACTTTTCTGTCAGAAAAGAATTGTTTCGCAAGTTTTTAAGCAAAGATTCTGTGCTTGGGATTGATATATCTGGTTTTTACAAAAGCCCCGCACAGGTTGTTAAATGGATTCATGATTGCGGAGGAAAAGCCTTTTTGGCGCACCCAATGGAATACGGGGAAGCGAGTAACAAAATTATAGGCGCGGTTTTGAAACTCGTCGATGGGATAGAGTGCTTTCACCCAAGTGCCTCACCCGAACAGAGTCAGTATCTTGTCGGGCTTGCCCAGAAAAACAATTTGTTAATCTCGGGTGGGAGCGATTACCACGGTGCGGTGCGCCCGCAGTATAAGTTGGGTGCGACTTTGGCACCCAGCGAACTGGCAACGTGGGTCGATGGGGTCACAGGGTGTTAAAAATCATTTGCTATTTTTCAAGTTTTGTGCTATAATCACTGTACTAAAAAATTAGGAGGAGTTCATGTCACATAATCCACCACCAATTTCAAGAAACGTGGGTAACAGTGAAAAAACTATCGCGTTCGCAAAACTAGGAGAAGAAAAGTTTATTAGGGGTGTTCACGGCCACCATCTTTTTGAAAAATATCGTGATGGTCAATTGACCGCGGAGGAGCAGGCAAAACTTGATGCTTCGTTGGCGGCGCACAAGCCATACTTGGATAAAGTAAAAGACATTGCGCGAGATGTACAACAAACAAGAGGAGTAGGAAGATAATGACAGAAGCAGAAAGATTAGAGCACAAATCAAAAGCCGTTGAGGTGGACACAAAGTACAAGTTCCCAAAGGTTATGAGGCTGCCTGATGGTACGATACAAGAATATTGGGACTACTATACACTTAAGGTGCGAAAAGCAGCAGATTTGATTTGTGGAAAATGCAAACAACCGCACGTCGCAAAGGTTGGGCTTTCGGTGCCAATCGAACCCGACCCAAATGACCCAGAAATCGCGACGTATATGAAAACCCCCGACGAGGTGTTCGGTATACATCAGTTTTTTGTCGAGGGCAAAAACAACGATGTAACGTTTGCAGATTACGACGGTGATGATTTTGACGAGGTCGAAGAAAAACTCATCAGAATTGGCTTGGAAACGGGTGCCTTGCCAATGCCTTCGCTCGATTAAGTTTTTAGTTTCTTGCATAAAAGGCCTCCGTCAATATACAGAGGCTTATTTTGTTTTAAAAATTTGTCATTGCGCAATGTCAAGGCGTGGTTTGCCAACAAAGCAAAACCCAACAGTTCCACACCCAACGTGCGAGCCAATAACAGGTCCAACGATGACTTCTTTAAGTGTTGCTTTCGGGTATTTTTTTGTAATAGCAGATTTAAGGTTGTCATAATTTTCACTGTGTGAAGTACGAACAATGTACAATGTTTCGCCCGCATAATCTGCACCTGCTTTTGGCGCATGTTTTTCCGTGAACTCGATAATTGCTTGCAGTGCCTTAGCCTGACCCTTGGCCTTTGCAATAGGAACCAGTTTTCCAATCTTGTTGAATGTCAAAATTGGTTTAACACCCAAAGCGGTACCGATAAGAGCCTTGGCCGCGCTTATGCGTCCGCCACGCTTGAGGTGACCAAGGTCGTCAACCGTAAAGAAAACTTGCAGGTTGTCGCGCATTTCTTCGACTGTCTTAACTGCTTTGTCGGCAGGGACTTTGCCGTTTAGTTCAACAAGTTTGTCTACCAACATCATCATCGCCGCGGTCGCACCCAAACTGTCAACAACATAGATTTTACGGTCTTTAAGTTTTTCATTCAATTCGATTGCCGCCAATACCGCACCATTGTATGTGCCTGAAAGACCACTGGA
>WQSK01000048.1 GCA_009787915.1 Bacillota bacterium | reverse complement strand
GGTCTTTAAGTTTTTCATTCAATTCGATTGCCGCCAATACCGCACCATTGTATGTGCCTGAAAGACCACTGGAAAGAGCAACGTGCACAATGTCGCCTTCTTTTTCTTTTTCAAGGATAGAATTAAAGTACGTAAGGAACTCGTCCGCATTAATTTGCGAAGTAGAGGAGAGTGACCCCTGTCTAATACCTTCGTAAAACACGTTGTATTCTTCTTCGGAATCATATATTTCCTCGAAAACTTGGTCGCCGTTAATTCGTTTAACTGGAACACAGTAGATGTTTTTTTGTTGCATTTCACTTTTAAAGTAATCAGCGCAACTATCTGTTGAAATAATAAATTTCGCCATTATTTATTTAACTCCTTTTTTTGAAATTAGTTTGACTTTCAAACTATCTGGTAATTATGGTATAAAATAGTTTGAATGTCAAACTAAATCTAAAAAAAAGGAGGTGAGAAAATGGACTTTTTGAAAAAGAATTGGGCAAGGATAGTGGCAGTAAGCATCGCATTTGCTGGATTTGTGTTGATGCTTGTACCAACGTTTGCGGCGGCGAATATCACATTTTTTGGCGCGAGCCAGTTGATTGGTATTATTCTTTTCTTCGCAGGGATTTGTGTTTATCTGTGTCTTAAAATGTTTGAAAAGACAAAGACATATGCAAAATACGCAATGTTATGTTCAAGCATTCTTGTATTATTGTTTATGTCGCTTGGATTATTTGGATTTTCCAATGACAGAAGTAATGCCGAAGGCGGATTTGGTACAGCCTACGCAATGTTTAGAACTGCATCAAGTGATAGCAGCGATGGTTATCAGTTGATTACTGTGAATCTTATTGCGAATCCTGCGCTTGCAACAATTGATGGTTCAACAACAATTCAGGTTGCCCTAGCCACGCTTGATGGAACAATCGCGGTTATACAACCAGCGGACCCAGCGACTGCCGAACTTTTGACGGCTGCAAGAAACGGTTTGCAAAGTGTTCAGGCAAATCTTGGTCTTGCAAATGCAGCGACTCTTGCTGAAGCGGCGGAAGCACTTGGTGAAGCCAGACAAGATGCGACCGCAGGTGCGTTGATTATTTTGTTTGCTTATATATCAATGATTCTTGCATTCGGTCTGATTCCTGCTGTTCACGCTACTAAAAAAATCGTTTGTACAAAAGAATAAGACCTTTTCCTTCTTTATATTATAGAAAAACTTCGTGCCAAGTGTACGGAGTTTTTCATTTTTTGTTTAGAACCAAATCCGATGCAAAGTTACTGATAATTCGCGTAGAGATAACAATGTTTTGTACGTGGAACTTTTCCAAACTGTGGTGGTTGTTGGGGTCCAAAATCTCTGCAATGATTTTAAACTTGCGGTCGCGCAAAGAGCAATGTGTTGATAATTCAATAAGTGTCAAGAAAACATTTGCATCATAGTTTTCTTCGGTAACCGAATCGTCGCTTAGAACTATCGCTGCGGTGTTTTCGTCGCCTTTTTTGCTTAGGTCAATTGCGAATTTTTCAATATCGGTTGTGGCGTATTTCGCAATAGTGACTTTTGTTCCCAAAGCCTCTAACATGTGGTCGAGTTTTTTGTTCTCGCCAATAATAAAGAGTTTTTTCGCCCCCGTGTCGGTTATAATCTTCGCCATGAAATGTCCAAGTTTTTTGTTGTGCGAAAAGTATGTAATATTTTTGTCGCTTAGCCCATCAATAGTTTTTTGCACGCGTTCCATATCGTCGGTTGCGCTCTGTGATGCGGTTTCAACACCGATAGGGACATGGGCGGGGAGGTCAACACTCGCCAAATTGAAAACGAGTTTTAGGGTCGAAAAATCCGCTTGGCAAAGGTCGTGCCCACTTTTGTCACCCTCACGCCCACGCTCGTTCATGATGAGCAAACCACTCGCATTTTCCAAATCAATCTCGTCAAGTTCACTAAGCGACGCTGGGTCACCTTTTCTAACCAAAAGTTTGATTTTGCCTTTTGGTTTTTCAGAAAGCGAACAAATCGCGGCAAGCAAATCACTGCGAACCTCGCTGCGGTCACGGTCGGATAGGACCAACACAGTTTTGTTATCGCAATTTTTCATGATGTCAATAAGGATTTCTGGAACCTCGTTGTTGTATCTCAAAATAACAATGTGTCCCGACAAGTTCAATCGACCACGGGCACCGCTCTTGTTCATCAGGTACTCGCGCAATGTGGTGGTCACGAGGGCGATAATTGTACCCGTGAACAACAACATGCCGACAACCACGACAACCCAACCAAGTATCAGCGTATTCGTGTCATATATGTTCGCAATACCCGCAGGTACCACAAGCCACATCCCAACGGAAACGATTGCGCTGAAAAAATTGTACTCGTCGTTTATAAACGTCAGGGCGACGGCGGCGATGGCAACAAAAACAAGGTTTGCCAATAACAACAAAAGGATTGTCATTATGATTGGTTTTTGGCTCATGCTCACGGTAAAGCCCGAAGTCGTGCGCCGTATCAATGCTTTGATTCTTTTCATGTTTTTAGGATAAAATTTTTTTTGGACAAAGTCAATATTACGTTGCCAAGTATTTAGGCTTTGTGCTATGCTTTTGTATGTACACAGCAGTCGTAACAGGCGGAACAAGTGGTATCGGGAAAGAAATCTCGCGCCAATTCTTGGAACGTGGCGACACCGTCATTGCGGTTTACAAAAGTGATGACAAAAAAGCAAAAGAAACCACCACCGAATTTAACAACCCACGGTTTAGCACAGTTAAACTTGACATTACAAACGAGGTTGCTGTCAAAAAGTTTTTTTGCGGACTAAAACAATGTGACTACCTTATTAATTGTGCAGGGATTACACACCCGTGGACGCCACTCTCTGACACAGATTTAACTGAAGCAAAACGCGTGTTCGATGTGAATTTTTTTGCCAAGATGAATTGCGCGAAGTATGCGCTTGACCTTTTAAAGAAATCAAACCGACCAAGAATTATCAATATCGCCAGTCGCTTTGGTGTGCGCCCGTTGAAACCTGGGACATATGCGTATTCGTGCTCCGAGGCCGCGATTATTATGATGACGGGATGCCTTGCCCTTGATTATGCAAAGTTTGGTGTGCGAACAAATACGATATCACCGAGTTATACACTCACCCCAATGACAAAAGGGAAGGCGAGTGACAATTACGAAAAAGTTGCGGAAACAATCGCCTCGCTAAACCCCTTAAAACGCATAGGCAAACCCGAGGACGTTGCGGGGCTTGTAATGTTTTTGTGTAGCGACAGCGCGGATTACATCAACGGGGAAAATATCAACGTGAACGGCGGGGTATTGTTGCAATAGTTCAGCAAAAATGTTTTGCCCTGCACGCGTAAGTATAGACTTTTTTCAAAACCCTGTGTTTTCTACACAAAGATATCAATGCTAGTTCATTGTCGGTTAAACCGCTTTGGGTCAAAATTTTTTCGCGTAGGGCGGACAACAAATCTTGTTGATGCTTTGGTGCCGTGTCTATGGTGAGCCCAAGGCATTGCCACTCGAACATTAGGTTGCAGTATTGTGTCAGGGGTGGTGTTTCAAAGTTTTCCATGTCAAAAGTATATATCCCATATCGAGATATGTCAACTACTTTTTATCACATTATGGGATAATCATGTTATGAAAATAGTCGGGCAACGTATAAAAGAACTTCGGGAGTTCAAGGGCGTCACACAGAAAGACCTATCAGGTGTATTGGGTGTTCGCCAACATACAATATCCCAGTTTGAGAATGGAGTTCGTAGACCAAACTATGAAACATTGATTGCCCTTGCAAAATATTTTGATGTCACGGTTGGGCAGTTGCTTGGGACCGAAGATTTTTAAAAGATAATGTTAAAACTCCCGTTGCTTTGCGACACACCTCTTAATTACAGAAAAACCCCCGCCCTAACGGGCACCCCCTTTACAAAAGGGGGAATGGGTTCGGGTGAAAATTCCCCCTTTCTTAAAGGGGGTGGATGCCGATAGGCAGACGGGGGTTTTTCAAACGGGGTGTCGCAAAGCGACGGGGGTTTTTGCAAAGGGGTTACTGGGGAACTTTCGCATACTGGTTAGGGCGCGTGTTTTTCACCCCGCCCGTGTTTTGTTTTTACAAGGAATACACCCAGGGCGTTGTTTGCGGTCTTTAAGTCCTTCAAGAAAAATCCCGTCGTGCAAATCGCTGCTTACTTTTGGCGCGAATGGGGCGAGTATCGGTGTATCAAAGTTGTCCAAACTCGCGACATAGACCACGAGGGCAATAACCGCCATGACGATTCCGTAAAGTCCCAAAATCCCGCCCACGATGACGAACGCAAAGCGGAGAAGTGACAACTGTGGGGCAAGCGACGGCAAGATATACATCATTATCCAACTTATCGCGACTACAAGAATCGCGGGGGCGGAAACCAAGCCCGCATCAATCGCGGTTCCGCCTAAAACGAGTGCTGCCACCAAACTGGTTGCGGCCCCCAAGTGTTGGGGCATTCTAAGTGCGGCCTCGTACATGACCTCGAATAAAATCAGTAAGATTAACACCTCCATAATCGGAGAAAACGGCGTGTTTTCAACACTGTTTGTTATAAAGAAAAGGGTATTCACAGGCACGATATTGTAATGATAAAGTTGAACCGCGATATAGAGTGCAGGCAAGGTCACTGCAAAAATCCCCCCGAACAATCGGATAAAGCGTCTAAGCGACACAATAGAGGAGTTTGTATAATAATCATCCGCGGCTTGGAGGTCCTCCAGTAAAACATATGGAACGGTCAAAACAACAGGGCTCCCGTCAACAAAAATTGCTACCCGCCCCTCGAGCAACCTCGACGCCACAACATCGGGTTTTTCACTGGAGCCAACTTGGTTAAAGATATTGAACTTTTCATTTTGCAAATATTGCATGACATAGAAACTATCCAAAATTCCGTCGATTTCAATTGCTTTTATTTTTTCCAAAACATCGTCGACGACCTTTTGATTGGCGATACTTTTAATGTACATGACGCTCACATTGGTCGAGGTATACTTTCCGCTCACATGATTGACCAAAACCAAATCCTCGGTCTTAAGTCGTTTTCTGATAAGGCTTATATTAAAAACCGTTGTTTCAATAAACCCCTCACGAGGTCCCAAAACAACCGAGTTCGTCGGAGGCTCGGTAATCCCGCGCATTTGGAATTGTGTCGTGTCCAGAATTATATATTCTTTGACACCCTGGATGACAAAGATTGTTTTCCCGTTCAAAAGTTCCGTCCGTGCGGTGTCAAACTCTGTTTCTTCTTGTAAAAAGAAAATATCCAACAACTCCTTCATCACAACGTCTTTGATGGTGTCTTTTGAACCCTTGGGAAGTGGTTGCAAACGGGTGAGCGGTCGTACAATCTCGTGGCTGACACGCTCGCCCCCCGCCATAGTGTCTATGAAAAACAATACGGCATCGACCTCGCCCGCGATTTTTATTTCCCGAACTTTCAGGTCGAATGGCTCGCCAAATGTGTCTGCGATTTTTTTAATAGCATTTTGTACATCCACATGGATATTGTTTGCACAAGAGTGACAAAATATGCTGTGGAAAAAACAAAAAAGATTAGCACCAGACAATTGATAATTTTCTATTGTATATATTCTTTTTCGTTAAAGTTTTTGGCACTCCCCAGATTACTGGCAACAACATCTGGACGTGATGCATGGCTTGCGGCAATCATCGGAACAGTCGTTGAATTGCTCGTGTTATTTATGACACTCAACATTTTGACGATGAGGCAGGACACAAGTGTCTATGACGACCTAAAACGTAACACAACACGAATAGGCGCAAAATTCGTAATGATTTTGATGTTATCCATGTTTTTGTTACAACTTTTTGTTTTAACAGGAACCAGTAATATACTGGTAACAGAACAACTTTTTCACAGCATCGGCAAACAAGCCTTCCTAATCCCCCTAGTTTTGTTTGGGCTATTGTTTTGCGTTTTTCAAGCGCGCGCAATGTTTAGGGCAGGCGAAATTTTTTACCTTCTAATCATTTTCGGCGTGGTAATCGGTATTGCACCTGCTGTTCGTCAAATGGATTTGTCGATGCTCACCCCAATCGGCGAGGGCGGATTTATGCCGATACTATTAGGGGCGTTTAGAAATTTGGTCTTTTTCGAGAGCGCAATGTTCCTCCTGATTTTCAGCGGTGAGGTCGAAATCAAAAAACATTTCAAGACCAAATTCATGCTGACAAGTACACTGGTCGGGTTGATTTTTGTGTTCTTTGTTTTTATGACAATAACACTTTTTGGACCACTTGCCGAGTACAAAACCGTGGCAATCGCAAACATCACGATGTATTCGAAATTCTTGGTGCAGGGCGGGCAACTTGACTGGATATTGGTTTGCATTTGGTTATTGTTGCTACTTATAAGATTCGGGGTCACGTTTTATTGCGTATTCGCGTGTTGCAAATACATTTTTGGGCTAAAAAAATTCGCATGGGCAATCGGGTTAGTGATTTCAATAACATTGTGGGCGGTGTATACTTTTGCCGTACAATCGACCGAGAGGCTTGATTCCTTTGTCATAATGGTGGCAACAGTAACCGCGGTGCTGTTTATATTGGTGCCAGCGATATGTTTTATAAACGCCCTAATAGCCCGCAAAAGGAAGGTGAGTGCATGAAAAAGAAGATGAAAAACGGCACGCTTTCATATTGTGCAGGGTTGTTGTGGCAGAAAAAAATCCTAATCGTATTTTTGGTTTTCATGGTTGCGTTTGTACCATTTGCTATGACCCAGCAGTCCGTAGTATTAGAGCGTGCAATTGTTACAGGGCTTGCGATTGACAAACAAGACGGCAAATACGTTGTTTATACCGAGGTTTTGATGTTTAACTTTGACCCGTTTGGTGTGCCAGAGCGCGAACTTTTAAAAGCCACCGCCGATAATCTACAGGACGCACTCCGCGAAATCGGGGATAACGAGGGGCGGATTGTATCGCTTTCACATTGTACAGTGATAACGCTCGGGAGTGGGCTTGAGGGTGAAAACATTTTGGATTTGCTGATGCCGTTTATGTTAGAGCCTCATCCAAGTAACGCCTGCGTGTTGTTTTATACCACAGGCGACGTAGAAGCCCTAATGAAAGCGAGCATTGAAACAGGGGATGCGAGGAGTGCACGAATCCAACAAATCGCCGAGTTTAATCGCAGGCAGAACCGATTTGTTCACGCGGATATCGAGGACTTTTTCAAGCGGAGCAAAAGCGGTGATAGGACGGTTAGGGTCGCGGTCTTGTCAGAACAAGAGGGTACGATAAGCAACACTGGGGCAGAGGCGATTTTTGTGGATGGGGTCTTGTCGCATACCGTGGGCGAGATTGGGCACGCGCTCGAGATTTTGGAACACACCCGATTTGAACAAATGCGGTAATGACGAACGTCAGAGAGGAACAACGTTCTCGCGCGAGCGGGGTTGTTATATTCTGGGTTTTTTCTGGGTTATTTGTGGGTTATTACTGGGTTGTTTCTGGGTTATTTGTGGGTTATTACTGGGTTGTTTTTGGGTTATTCGTGGGTTGTTTAACACAACTTTGGTGAAAACCCCCGCCCTAACGGGCACCGCGATAAGTATAACATGGAACTTTTGAATTGGTGCGTACGGTCGCCAAAATAAAACTCTTGACAATATATAGTGATATCG
>WQSK01000047.1 GCA_009787915.1 Bacillota bacterium | reverse complement strand
CTTGGCCACGGCTTGCCGCCGCCCCGTCACCAAAGCCCATCGCCGCCCCCGCCTGCGGAGGTCCGTTCAAAATCAGGTCCTCTAACCCATGGTCAAAGTGAACCTCGTTGTTCGCACGGATATAATTCATCACATTGCGCGCTTCCTCGTCGTCAATATAGGCACACTGGACACGCTGAATCGTGCCCAATTGCATATACAACATATCCCCGTAACCAACAAGTTTTTCACACCCAGGTTCGTTGACGATTGTGACACTGTCACCGCGCGACACGGTTTTGAAACCCAACCGCACTGGCAAGTTCGTTTTAATAACCGCAGTAATAACATCAACAGAAGGTCTTTGCGTCGCCAAGATAAGGTGAATCCCACTTGCACGACCCAAGGCTGCCAAACGCTGAACCGCATCTTCGACCTCGCGCTTGCCGTTGTGGATAAGGTCGGCGGCCTCGTCAATGACCAAAATAATATACGGCATACGTTCAAGTTGCCCATTTTTGTAATCGGTAAGAGAATGGTACTGTGTAATGTGTTTAAGTCCACACGCCTGCAAAGTTTTATATCGGCGCGTCATTTCTTCTTGAACCCACTTGAGTGCGTTCTTGGCTTGCTGAACCTCGCCGATAGAGCGCGGGATAAGCATGTGCGGAATCTCGTTATACATCCCAAGTTCAACAAGTTTCATGTCTATCAAGAGCAACTTGACATCAGCAGGGTCGGCGCGATAAATCAGAGATGTCAGAATTGTATTAATACAAACAGATTTACCCGAACCCGTTGACCCCGCAATCAAAAGGTGAGGCATCGTTGCAATGTCACCCAAAATCAACTCATCGTTTACGTTGCGACCAAGTGCCACCGCCAACGGACTCTTGTGGGTTTGCCATTCTTTGCTTTGGATAAGGTCACGGATTGCGACTTTGCCCACTTTTTTGTTAGGCACCTCGATACCAATAGCCGCCTTTCCCGCGATATTGTCGATACGGATTTTATCGGTCCCAAGTGTCATCGCAAAATCATTCTCGTGTCTATGCAAATCATTAACGCGCGTGCCTTGACCCAAGATGACCTCGAACCGCGTAATCGCAGGCGCAACAAGATAGTCGACAACCTCGGCTTTTACACCGAATTCTTTTAGTTTCGCATTAAGAATCCCCTTCTTGACCTCGGCATCGGTAAAGAAAGAACTTAGGTCCGTGGATTCTGTTCTTATAAGGTCCATCCCAGGCCTGTTGTAACGAACGGGTTTGTAAACCTTTTTTGGTTTTGCCGTTTCCATAACAGAATCATCAATAGAGGTCTGCCCCGCAATTGGACTCTGGGTCCTTGGTGCCCTAGGTGTCCGCGAAGTAACAACAATTGGCTCTGGCTTTTCTTTTATTGCGTATTCGGTCAGGATACTCTCGACATCTGGCTTTGATGTTGGAACGTCGGCTGGCGGAGGCGGTGCCGCGGCCCAAATGTGTTGTTGGGGCTGTGGTTGTAATGGCGGAGGCATTGGTTGGCTTGGCATCATCGGCTGTGGTTGCATATATTGCGGTTGGATGTATTGGGGCATCGGCGGATAGCCCTGCTGCATTGGAGGTTGTGGCTGGATATAATTTTGTTGCTGGAACTGTTGCGGCGGTTGTTGGTCCATATAAAGTGGTTGTTGAAGCCCACTGGTAAAAGCCAACGCGGCTTGGGTTGACATTCCCGTGATTTCGTCGCCGACAAATTGTGGTTTTATTGAACCCAACGGCACAGGCGCATCATGTATCGCCGTAGAAACCGTTTTTTCAGGCTGTACCTTATCAAGACCTAACAAACTTTTTTCCGAATCAATTTTTTTACGACTCTCGGTTTTAAGTAACTCTTGGTACCTCTGCTCTACGTGCTTGTTCAATTGGTCGAGGTCGCGCTTGTGCTTTGATTTGTTGACCTCTTTTGATTCCTTGTCAATCAGGTCTTTTGGTTTGTGTTTGATAACACGGTTTTCATTGTTCTTTGTAATTATAAACGTCGCCAAGAACGCACTGGCAATTATAAACGTGGTACAAAGCACAATCGATGCGCCAACTGTTCCCGCAAACACGTTCCACACAACAAACGACGGAATTGCAAAAACTACACCACCTGGCGTAATCGCACCAAAGCCGTGGCCCAAGTACTCTCCAAAATTCATGTCGTTTAAATATCTGTCTGTGAACACAACATGTAAAAGCATCAACATCGACGTAGCCATAACTGTTGCCGTGATTACATATCTTTTGTTAAATGTATATTTTTTTGAAAACTTCATGCAAAGTCCGCCTGCAATTCCTGCAAGGAAAATCGCAAAAGCATAAACCCCAAACAATCCGTAGATTCCGTCCGAGAAAAACCTTGGCCAACCAATGGCGGTAAGCAAGCCTGCAAGAACCGATATCCCCACAATTACAAGCCCAATTATCGCTGGGTCAACCACCCTTGGGCCCTTGGATTTCCGCCCGTCCCTTAAAATACCCGTCACAGTATTATCTTTCATAATCTATGTATTAACATAATTAAACAAATATCACAAGCAAAAACACAAATGTCACAAAAACCGAGTTAAAAATAATTCCGTCGAACCTATCCATGATTCCGCCGTGCCCAGGCAAATAAGTTCCATAATCCTTGATGCCTGTCTTTCTTTTTATATAAGACGCGTACAAATCCCCTATTTGTGTTGCAATAGAACAACCCAAACCAATCGCCGCAAACACAAGAAGCACACCCGTAGACGACGGCGCGACTTGTTCACTTAGCAGGGTTTGCAACGGACTAACGTCCCTGACAATTACCAAAGTCAATATTGCACCAAGGACACCACCGAACAAACCGCCTATTCCGCCTGCAATAGATTTGTTAGGACTTATGTATTGCAGTTTTTTTGGTAGCATATGTGGGCTTTTCAAAACACGGCCTGTTACGTATGCAAACGTGTCGGTAAGCATACTTGTAATAAAAATCATCATAATCGCCAAAGTCGTCACCAAATGCACGGTCACAAGTTCCCCCATTTGTTCAACCGTGGCGTGTTCCCCAAGGTGGTTTAGAATCAAAAAAGATGCGACCAACAACACTGGGTAGATAACAATCTTTGTGAACTCCCACGCGGATTTGGCTGCGGTCTTTGCGGGGTTTTCTTGTTTAAGTTCACACTCGCGAACAAACAACTTGTCCATATAGTTCATGACAAATGTGTAGAGCGCAAAGATAAACAGAACAAAGATTTGAACGACAATATGTAACCACCATGAAAACCCCGTAACCAATCCAAGCAAAACCATTGCGTACGCCGAGAATAAATATGAAATCAAATAAAATATCGAAACCGCACCAACCGCTGTGTCAATTGTTCCTTTGGGTTTCTTGCCTTTGATTGGTTTTTCACCTTCCAAGAGTTTCGGTGTTTGTTTGGCTTTTAAAACTTCCCACATAGCAACACCTGCAATTGCCAAGATAAACACATCAAATATCCATATGGTCGCAAACCTAAGACCAATGACCGCAGCAATAACCGCCAGGAACGCGATACCTGTGTAGATGCGCTTGACGCGCTCGGAGTGCCAATCAATGTATTTCATAAAGATATATTATCCCACCTCTTTGCCATCGGTCAAGGGTTGATTTTGGTTATCGCGAATTTGGTTATAAATCGCGAGTCCCACCGCAACCAATATCCCTATAAAATAACTGCCTATGATGAACACGGCAATGCTCATCCCCTCTACGGGCGAGTTCGCCAAAAACATACTGTTCCCCATTTCCCCGATTTGTGCACGCCTAATGATGTTTGCCACAAAAGCAACAATTAATGCCACACCATATATGATAGGTGACATTATAAGGTCTTTGAAGTTCGCGATATATTCTTTTGTTATAATAATGCAAAGAGCAACAAATATCATAACCATATGAAGTATCGTTGTATCCACGGTATCCCACAACGCGGCTCTGGATTCAAGTGCACCTGGCAAGATAATCGTGAAAATCCCGCCGACAATACTTGCGCAAACAAAAAACGGTAATAAAAAGCGGCGAACACGCTCGCGATGAAAATACACCACAGGAAACCCATAGGCGATTTGTCTGCAAAGGTGTGCGTTTAAATATGTGTCCCTAGAATTAGAGGCTCCGTCAATTGCGTTTGCGAGCATCAAAACAGAACACACAACCAATATAACCAACGAGGTCAAAAAGAAAATATGACGGGCGCGTTCTTGGTCTTTTATTTTGAAAGAAATCAAAAACGAAAACCCAAATGCGACAAGAGAAAGAAGCATAAATATAGGAACCAAAATAAATGACCTATAATCAATAACCCAAGTCAAAGTATTAACAATCATGGATGCCGAAAACATAAACAAAAGCGAACTTATTAATGCCAACTGGGTGCGCTTTTCGATTTTTTTGAACCACAGGATAATGCTAACCGCCAACCCAATTGTCAGCAGAATCAAAACGGTTTGCAACGTCGAATACAACATACGAGAATTATATACATATATATTGAGAATGGCAAGGGATGTCGAAAAATGTATATCTTTGGCGGAGATTGCCTTTAAGAGTGGCAATACAAAAAAAGCCATAATCCACGCAAAAGCCGCCCTCTTGTCTGATATCACGCCCCAGCGACGGGTTGCGCTCCGTATCTTTATCGCAAAAGCACACAGCAAACTTGGCGAGTATGAAAAAAGCAACACAATCTATCGTGCCCTTATTTCTGAAAACAATTACCTACCACCGATTGTTATGGGATTGTTATATAACAACTTTAAATCAAAAGAAATTAACAACGAAAAACTCTCGCGCAACATCAGGCTTGTCAAGTTATACACAGGGGGGGCGAATGACTGAAATTGTTTTAATCATCATAAGTGCGGTCATCGGCGCAGGCTTTGCCACGGGAGCAGAGTTATTATCTTTTTTTGGTTCCACAGGACTCTCCCCTTTTGTGACCGCAGTTTTGGTGGGTGTGTTCTCGATGATTCTTATGACCATTATGGTTTATGCAAAAAGAAAAGACTCCAAAATCACCAACGTGTTTTTTATGACAACATATGTTTTAATCTTCGCGGTAATGTCCACAGGGGTAAGACATCTTGCGGGACTTTCAACAATGTTGGTGGCACTCGTGTTGTGCGTCCTAACCGTAATGTGGGGGTTTAAAAGCGTCACAATCGTAAACAAATACCTAATGTTTTTTGTCCTAGGTATATTGTTGTTTACGTGTTTGCACGCACTTGTACTTGACCCCAACCAAAGCACCCAAACAACTTCCCCGACCAGAGGCATATGGCATGGGATTTGGAGGGCACTTATCTATTCGGGGTTAAATTGTTTGATGCTTGAAAAAACATATGAAGCAATAAAAAAGCAACACTCTCGTCGCTTTATAATTATTTCATCCGCGATTGCAACGGCTATAATTTGCGTCATGGTGTTTTTGATTTTAACAACCCTAAATTACACAGGAGTCAAAAGCGATATGCCAATAGTCACCCTCTCCGACACAGTAATAACGCGTATGGCGGTTTTGTTTTGTATACTTACATCAATGATGATTTGTCTTTACAACATTGTTTCTAAAAACCAAAGTCAAACAAAACAAAGTACTGTTTTACTGAAGTCCGCCCTTGTTTGTCTTATTGCTTTTTGCGCGAGTTTTTTTGGGTTCAAAGACATTCTCGGGTTCATCTACCCTCTTATTGGTATCGGTATGGTTTTGTACTGTGTCTGGTTGGGCTGGGGTTTGTATCGGGGTTGGGTTGCTTGCCGCCAAAGCAGCCGCCGCCAACTTCTCGGTATCGACAATGCCGAAAATAGCCTGGATATCATAAGTAATAAATGATTTGTTGGTATCCCCCCCTGTTTCCAACAACACGGTTTTAAAGCCTGGTGCTTCTTCGCGAATCTCGCGGATAATACCGATTTCACCGCCAACGGTTTTAACCTTTACACCAACACGGAGTCCATCCATCATCTCGGTAAATTCCGTTTGTTGTCGTTTGCGTCGTCTTGTCTGCGCCATTATCATCGCGACAAAAATCAACGTCATACCCCCAAGGGTCAGCCACAAAAATACATCGTCCATACTCTATAGTATCACTTAGACGGATTATATTGCAAGAGAAATCTGTCACGAAACTGTAAGAACGTGTCGTTTTTAATACTCTCCCGAATTTTTTCCACAAAACGCATCGTCCACCTTATATTGTGAATGGTCAAAAGCCTCAACCCAAACATCTCGTTGCAAATAACAAGGTGTCTTATATAAGCACGTGTGTAAGTTTTACACGCATAGCAATCACACTCTTTATCGATTGGAGAAAAGTCGTCTTTGAAGGTTGCGTTTCTTAGATTCATCCGCCCCGTGTCAACCATAGCGGTGCCCGTTCGTGCCATTCTTGTTTGGTAGACACAATCAAACATATCAATACCATTTTCAACCGCCCACAAGATATAATCAGGCGTGCCTATCCCCATAACATAGTGCGGAATTTTTTCAGGTAGATGAGGCGCAAGGGTTTTCAATATTCTTTGGTATTCAAGGGCGGTTTCCCCAATCGACAAACCCCCAATCGCAATACCGTATTTGGCAAATTGTGTTGCGTGTTTTAAACTCGCAAGCCTCAAATCCTCGTAAAAGCCCCCTTGCACGATTGGGAACAAAGCCTGTTTTCCCTCGGGGTCTAAACGTTTGTGTTCCAAAACACAACGTTCAAGCCACTCTGCCGTCATTTGGTCGTTCTTTTTGGTTTCTTCGTGGGTTATACCGCTTGGACTGCACACATCGAGTTGCATAATAATATCCGCCCCGATTTTGTTTTGAACCAACATATTTGATTCAGGAGTAAAAGTAAACTTTGACCCGTCGATATGAGATTTAAACGTCACACCGTCTTTTGATAATTTTCTAAGACTATCCAATGAAAAAACCTGAAACCCACCCGAATCGGTTAGTATCGGTTTTTTCCAATTCATGAATTTGTGAACTCCGCCCGCTTTTTGCACGATGTCCGCCGTAGGTCGCAAAAACAAATGATAAGTATTTGCCAAAATAATATCCGCACCCGTGGCTTCGATTTCCTCGGGGGAAAGACCCTTGACGCTCGCACACGTGCCGACTGGCATGAACACGGGGGTTGTAATCTTGCCGTGCGGTGTTGAAAAAACTCCTGTCCGCGCCAAACACTGGGTCGACTTACTTGTTATTTTGAAACTAAAACCTAAATTCTTTAATTCCATGTTCCCTCGTAAAAAGTTCGTTAAACCCGTCTTTAAACTCTTTTCCCTCGTGCAAAATCTCGTAACACAAACGACATATCGGCATATCGACTCTGTGTTTTTGTGCCAACAAATGCAAAGCCCGACTGGTATCCAACCCCTCGGCGTGGAGCCCGCAATGACCGACGATAGTCGGGAACAACGTTCTCGCGATAGCGGGGTTGTTATGTTTGCCTTTTTGTTTAAAAAAGACCTCACCAAACTTTCGGTTGTTACTGTTTTCCGAATAGAGTGTTGCCTGAAAGTCACCAAGGTGGCTCAACCCATACGCGGTAATCAACTTGCCTCCCATAGCAACAATCAAACGCGCGACCTCGTAAATTCCGCGAGCCATAAGCGCACCTTTAAGGCTTTCCAAATGTGCCCCGTCCAAAATCCCTGCCATGATTCCCAAAACATTTTTTG
>WQSK01000046.1 GCA_009787915.1 Bacillota bacterium | reverse complement strand
TTCGTGTTTGCGATAATCCTTGATGTCATAGTAAACGAACCGATGCGGTCAAAGTCATACCTTATATAACCGTACAATGGGTGGTTTCTGTTGAACGCAAAAACGTTTGGGTCACCTAAATTAATTCCGTAACCAAAGTTTCCAAATATGTCCATTGGCTGACTGGCCGCAAAAGCAGGATGGTTTTCATCAAAGTCCGTCCTGTTGGTTTCAGCAAAATCGGTGGCATCAATAGGCGCACCCTGTGCACTGCGTGCATCTACTTGGACGTCAAACTTGTCGCGGTGGAATCTTAGGAAAGGACGTTCACGCTCGAAATTAAAAAATGCGCGTTCGCCGACCGAATCAACCCAGTCGTATGCTACTTCCTGACCAGCCGTATTAACATAGGTCAAGATTGGTCTGTTCAAACCGACATACTCTGATGCGTTAACAATGAAAAATGCAAAGTTCATGCTGGCAGGTATGCCGCCGATTGTTGCAAAGATACTGAACTGGTGCAAGCCTGGTCTGTCAAAAGCACCAAAAACTTGCCCCTCGCTTGCAATCAATCTGTTTCTATTTGCAAACGCGTGGTTTACGGCAACAAAGTCAGGATTCCAGGCAGGGGCATCATAGGAAGGATAAAATTGATAACTGTCGCTGTTTGAAAATATATATCGTGCGTGTCTAATATCTGATATACTGCCAATAGACATAAATATGGCATCACGTCTGTTTAATGTATGTGTATCATCCAAAACAATAAATCCGAGGAACTCTCTGTCAAATGTGGCCATTACCCCAGGGATACGCCCCATTTGTTCATCCGTAAATACGGGCTTTGGGATTCGCCTATCTGGTTCACCAAAAGCAGGTGCCGAAATCACATCCCAACATGGAACATTAACCGTTGCGTCGGGGTCGGCTTCGGTCGGTGCGGGGATAGGCCGTACATCTGCACCAGAGCGTACACGCATTTCAAATAGGGCGCCACGAAAATCAATTTGCCCCGTGTTATATCCGTCTTCGGACACGAGATAAGTAAATCCAGGCACATGAGCACGAACCGTGGCTGTCGGGGGCTTTGTTGTAGGCAAAAAAATCGCGAGGCAAACTATTGCCACAGCAAGTACAACGACAAAACTTCCCCCAATGAATCGTTTTCTCATTAGTTCTTTACCTAAAGGCTCCCACCTTCAAGTATTTGTAATTGTATATTATTAAAACCAGGAAAGCAAATAAATTTTATACCCTGAACAAATCTTCCCGTTCGCTTATTGTAAGGATTTTTTGGGTTTTAAGTTTTGGTAACTCGTTTGGATGTACAACTTTTCTACCTCGTCTGAGATACACCAACCCGCCAACGGTGCGTACAAGTTCCGATTCTTTGAAAAGTTCTTTCAATTCACACCCACGCTTTCTCTCTGTTCCTCTATAGCATCCGTCCAAACTTCTTAGGGCAGTTTCCCTTGCCCTTTCGGTTTTTTCTTCGTCCATAACTCTTTCAAAAGTCGTTGGCTCGCCTATCCAACTTCGGGCCCCTTCAATATGAGAGTTCGGTTTTTGCAACAACTCACTTAAAAGACCCTTTTCTTCTGGAAGTTCGTTAAAATTGGTTATAATCCTGCTCGTATCAATGGCGAACCATTCGGGATAAAGTTTAACCATACCACTGTAATCTACAACAGGATAACCAACCCCACCATCACGTTCCCCGTATTTCAGAAGCGTGGCTTTATTCTTAAACCCAAAATGTTTTTCAAGTCCTTCGGTGTCCGAAGAAATTTGTTCCAAAAATGAAATAAGCGCAGGGTCCAATTTGTCGATTTCGTCAAGGAACAAAATTGACTTTGTAGGGTCTAGTCGCCCAGGGTGTTCCTCGGTTCCCATAATACCCATGTCGGCGGTATAAGCAACCGTTGCAGAGTACTCCTCTTGGTAAACAGGTTTGACTCTCTGAATCGCTCCGCCTCCTTCGGGGAGGTAAAAACCGTTTGGCAGTTCAAGCACTTTGCCATTCTCATCGACTATAACTTTTGTAATCATTGTGTTTAATGTACCACAGAATAAAAGAAAAGTCAATACTACCAATCAAGATAGTCGGTGTTTTTCTTTTGATTAAGAACCGTGTTGTTTCTGCGCGCGGCATCATAGAAAACCTTTTCTTCGTCAAAGTATCTGTCCTCGCCAAAATTTTCTGGTTCTTTATAAATACGGATGAGGTTGTTTTGTGCGCATTGCCAAAACGGCGTGACTTTACTGCGGAGTGGGTGCTCTCCAAAACAGTACACATAAATTGTACCTGGTTGCATATCCAAAAGTTCGTTCGGCGGCAACAATGGGCGTGAAACCTTGTTTTTGTTATAGGACTTGCTCCCTGACTCGCTGTCATCTTTCGCGGCTTTACCTGTTGTTTTTGTGACACTCTCGGTTTCGGTTTCTATTTCCATCTCCCCCATCAGGTCACTGAAGATTTTACGGGTATCCATATCGTTTACCCCGATAAAGATTTGAAAGTTACAGTTGTTTCGGATTGTGATTGCATCGTTTGGTCCATACACAGTTTCAAGTTGTTTGTAATCTTGCAAAATAAGGTTCAAACGAATCCCACGCGACCTAGAAACCGTGACCATTGTTGCAAAGTCGTTCAGTTTTGGCATGTTACCGAACTCGTCCAAAATAAAGTATGTCGTCCATGGCAACTTTCCGCCCAAATCGTTTGCCACATTGACGAGGGTTTTGTACATCTGAGATACACAAAGTGTCGCCAAAGTGTGTCGAGTTTTGATTTGGTCAGGGATAATCAAAAACAATACCGTCGGCTTTTTTGCAAAGCCCTCAAAATTGATGTCTGTACCGCTTGTCATAAGGCAAATACCTTGGTCAGAAAACATAGTCAGTTTTTGCGTAACAATACCAAAATAGTTCTGCATAGTTTTTTCCGCGTTAGAAACAACGGCACTGGCAAGTTCTGTTGCTTGGCTCAAACGGTCGCGACCTTGGAAGTATTCCTTGATTGTTTTAAACGCCTCTCCCCCTGTATTCCTTGTACCCAATAATTTAAACACGTTGTAAAAGTTAAACTTTTCTTTTGTCATACCAAGGTTTGGGTTCAAACTGTCCTCTAACATAGCCAAAACCGTACCTTGAATAAGGTCGCGTGCACCCTCCTCCCATGTCGGGTCGTCCTCTTTTGTAATTGGACAAAGTGCGGCACAAATATCTTTGATTTCAGACGCGGCATCTGCCAAGAGTCTTTGCTTTAATGTTTTTCTTGCGTTATCGGCCATGGCATATGTTGGCCAAGCAATCTTGTCAAATTCGTACCACTCGTTCGGATACTCGGAAGCCTTAATCCTTAGGTTCAAAGACTTTGGTTCAACGTTGATATGTTTTTTAAGTTCACGCTCTAATTGATGTGCGCGGTGGAAAACATCCCAAGAGTGCTCCAACGGATTCCAACGGCTTGACATCGACGGGTGGGTTAGGTTCAAAACCTGAACATCGTAGCCTTGACGACGGAGGGTTTCCGCCATATAGTTGTAAATCTCGCCTTTGGGGTCGGTGATGACCATGTTTGGTTTGTGACCGCTGTGCCCCAATGTATAGACGTACGGCAAAACGAAACCTTGGGTTTTACCAGAACCTGTTGTCCCCAAAATGATACTGTGATAGTCGTGTTTTTTCCCGCCCATGTTTATACGCACGTCGCGACCTTGGGCCTCGAACCGAACCAACATCCCTGTTTCCTTTAGGGTTCGCAAATTGTTAATTGACGTAGACAAATAGATTCGGTCGACTTCGCTTTTTGTCATCCAGCGGTTTGAATAAAATTGTGATACGGTTTTGGTCTTTCCACTGCTTCCAAAAAAGCCTGCCCACCACAACAAAATCGCCCCCAACGGTACGGCAATGATAAGGACTATGATGAGTTCTACAGTTGGAATTCCGCTGCCCATGTTTTAATATTCGCATAAATAAACAAATAATGTCAACCAATTATTCCCCTGTTCCTGGCGGTGGGTCGGTCGGTTCTGTCGGAGGTTCTGGGATGTGACCACGGTGCAGGTATCCCAGAGTTGCCTCGATAATTGTTACAACCAACAAGACTACAACAACCCCGATTATCGAATACATAAGTTGCAACTTGGCGTTTTTGCGACTTCCCTCGTCCTCGGCTTTTGCAAGTTGCCAACCAACCCAAAGTGCAAACAAAACGGAAACGACTTGGAAAATATTAAGTACGATAAGGGCGGCTTCCCGCATGAATCTGAAAACCTCGTTAAGTTCTCTGGGACTTCCACGTGGGAAAGGGTCTGGCGAAGCCCCTCCGCCTGACTCTCTGCCAGTAATGTTGTAAAGGAATGCTTCCCATTGGTTTGCGCCCAAGACCAAACTGTAAATTGCTGCCAATGCACCAACCGACACCGCAGCCATTAACGAGTATATAAGTTGGGCTTTTGCCTGAAAGCGTGTCCCGTCGTCTTTTGCGGTCGCCAAGCGAAAACCGATATAGATTGCGAACAACAAAGATAAACCCGCGGCAATAGACATAAGAATCCCGACACCCACGGTTGTGATTTCTTGGACCTCGCCCAAGACGGCGTTAATTCTCTCCCACCCTGCACGCGGTGCTTCTGGGGGGGGAGGAGGAGGCGGCGGCGGTGGTGGTACCGACAAAATTAACGTCCAAATTGATGACATCACTTATATATTAACATTAGTTACGCAAAACACGCAAATGATTTAATCAACAAAAACCCCGTCACAAAGGGCATCCTCGTCAACCCAAAAACCCCCAATCTAAATTCGTACAACAAAGTATCTCCGTTGCCCCCTTTACAAAAGGGGGAATTTTTACCCGAGCCCATTCCCCCTTTCCTAAAGGGGGTGCCCGTTAGGGCGGGGGTTTTTACTCTCAACGAGGGGTGTCGCAAAGCGACGGGGGTTTTTATGCGGATATCCAACGCATGGGCTGTGTTTACACAAAAAAACCACCCTCAATCCCGTGGGTGGTTTTTTGTGATTTGTCGTATGTGAATCAATCTGGTGCGTCGCCGTTTCCTCCGCCAGGGGTAACGCCTGCCTGTTGGTTAACCATTTGTTGCAGAACGTTCGGTACGATTGTTGCAACAGCAAGGGCCGCCAAAACACCAATGATTGTAAAGATAAGTTGTTTTTTGGCTTCTTTACGTTTTCCATCGTCCTCGGCTTTCATAAGTTGCCATCCCACGTAAATTGCGAAGATGATTGCAGCACTCATGATAATTTGCATTACCGCAGCGACAGCAGAACCAATAGTTGAAAGCATATCGTCTGCGCCATGGAAATACGTTTCATCCACAGTGTGGGCTACCCCAGTGGTCATATCAACCAGTCCAAGTATACCTGCGATAGCACCAATAGATACCGCCCCGATAAGCGAGTATATAAGTTGCATTTTTGCATTTTGACGTGCACCGTCATCCTTTGCGGTTGCGAATTTCCAACCAACATAAATCGCGAAAAGTGCAACAACAGATGCAATCACCGCCAAGATGATTATAACGGCTGTGTTGACTTGGCCTGCGATTCGTTCGGCAGCGGTAGTCACATCCATAACGTCCTGGCCACCAGCTGACAACAACAAGTTCAACAAGTTCATAGAAATTTCCTCCTTTGTTATTTATGGACAAATCAATTGTCTGATAGACATTAACAATTAATAAAATTTATGTCAAATGATTTTTGCATGTTTTTAAAGTTTTTTTAAAAACCCCCGCCCTAACGGGCACCCCCTTTAGGAAAGGGGGAATGGGCTCGGGTAAAAATTCCCCCTTTGTAAAGGGGGTGTCGCAAAGCGACGGGGTTTTTTCAAAGGGGTGAATGCCGATAGGCAGACGGGGTTTTTAAAACCACATATGTTTTACCTCGGGCGTCCTGCTTGTGACAGTGCGGTTGGCATGACGGTCGCGACCGTTATCGCCGCAATAACACCAATGGCGGTATATAGGAGTTGTTTTTTTGCTTCTTTACGTTTGGCTTCGTCCTCGGCTTTCATAAGTTGCCAACCGACAAACACCGCGAACACGATTGCGGCGGTGGAAAGGATGCTTAAAATGGCGTTGATAGCATGACCTATTGTTTGAACCAAAACAGTTGCCCCTGGGAAATGTCGGTCTGCCCCAGGAGGCGCGGTTGAAAAAGCCCCGCCTACCCCAGTGAATGCAAGCCTGACAACGGCCGCGATAGCACCAATCGAAACCGCACCGACCAAAGAGTACATGAGTTGCATCTTGGCATTAATGCGCGCGGCATCGTCTTTTGCGGATGCAAGCCTAAAGCCCACGTAAATCGCGTATAGAGAAACAAACGATGCAATAGTCGCCAAAAAAATTGTAACAGCAATATTAGTAATGTTGTTAATGTCCCTAACAACGTTTGCAAACGGGTTTAACAAAAGACTTTGCATGATGCCCCCTCCTTGGTTTTAAATTACCCCTTATGAACACAAAGTGTCAAATCATTTCGCACGCTAATATAGTGACACAGGGGCACGGGAGGTTTGACTTCCCCACCCCTTAAGTATTAACTAAAGAGGAGAATTATTATGTTTTGTTGTTTAAACAGAATTTTGTGTGGTAACTGCGGTTGCGAACACAGACACAACCACGGTGGTTGCGGATGTGAAAGAGAAAGAGGTCACGACCGTGATTGCTTTCGTCCAACTCACAGAGTAGAAAGAGAACACTTTGTACGTGAAACCCATATTTCTACAAACTGGCGCCAAGTTCCGTCCCCATGCGGATGCCAAGGCGGTCGTCGTGAAGAAGGTCGTGGTCACGGGGAATGCCGCGACTAAGCGGAGGTGTGTAATGTGTTGTAATCACTCGCACCATGGGCACCGTCATGGCAACGGCTGTGGCTGTGAAAACCCATGCAGCAACCAATTCACAAGGTGCGGAGCCGAGCACATCCAACACGGACTTAAGGACATTTCACGTGCAATGCGCGAAATCGAGATTGGTCTGTACGAGATGCAAGTCGGTACGGGAGAACGTCCTATCCCTTGCGGATATCGCGGGGGCAGTATGTCCAGACATCTGCACCATTCCCATAGGCATACACCGAATGGTTTGATTTGGCTGTAAAAAAAAGAGGGGTTGACCCTCTTTTTTAAAATTCTTCGTCGTCCTCGTCATCATCCTCGTCTATAGTATCATCAAAATCATCCAGTGGGTCGCTTGCATCTTCTTCATCATCCTCTTCGTCGTCCTCGTCATCATCACCTTCAATTTGCATTGACAACATGTCAATATCACCTTCATCACTGTCCTCGTCGGTTTCTTCTTCGGAAACCAACTCTTGCCCGCCATAGAGTTTGTCGATTTCGTCCTCGGTCAAATCGGTTTCGGACATACAAGTCGTACAAACGTTTTCGTCTTCGGTGATATAGTTAATCTTACAAATCGGACAAAGGCCCGCATTCTCGTCGTCTTTTTTTCCACCGACGATTGATTTTTGTTTTGCCTTGCAAACGGTGCAGACCTTATCCTTTTTAAGGGCGTAGTTCAGGTCGCACACAGGACATTTAATGTATGTATTTGCCACACCACTATTATATACACCGAAATAAAAAATGCAACACTTAATTTTTATTAGGCGCGGCAAAAGGGTGTGTAAGTGCGCGGGATATGATTTTAACAGTTTGCAATCTTTTGTCGAAAGTCGCTCCAAGACAATTTAATTCAAATATAATTATTAATAGAAATAAAAGCCTTGGATGTGATTTTACGTCAAAAGTGCAAACATTGTAAAAATCATATCTCGCGCACTTACACACCCTTTTGCCGCGCCCATTTTATTTAAGGCCTAAAAGGCACGATTCCCGCGATGAGTC
>WQSK01000045.1 GCA_009787915.1 Bacillota bacterium | reverse complement strand
AAAGCAGGTATGCAGACGGGGNGTACCGTCCGCGTAAAAGATATAGAATTTATTTGGGAAGATTAAAAAGTATCTTCGTCATAAATCGCCAAATATCGCAATAAACATAAATCGTGGAAGATGCGTACAGCGATTACAAATACAAACGCTATAAACCTAGGCGCAGGTCAAGGGTTTTTATTTTTGTACTTTTTGTTGCGATAATCGGCGTGTTGTTTTTTGTTGGGAATTTAATTTTTGGTTTCGTATCTTTTGGCAGGATATCAAACCCGACGACAGTGAACTTGGAATCACACACGTTCTATGTATCGGTGGTTTCTCAAAACAGGAACAAATCCGATGCCATGAACGCGGCGACGTTGGCACGCAGAAACGGGGCGGCAGGTTACTTATTCAACGACGGAACAACTTGGAATGTGGTCGACCACATTTGTCACAGTCCTTTCCCAGGGGCGACGGCGATAACATCACAGGCTGCGACTATATCTTTGTTGGACACAGAGCACCATGATTTTATACAAAAATTGGTGCTTACATTTAGGTCGACGTTCGAGGCTCTGTGTGGGTTTTTGCATGATTTTAACAGCGGTTCAAAATCACGCCAAGAAGTTTCGGGCATGGCTCGGCTTGCGTATAACAACTTGTCGGATTTGAACGGGGAGTTTCGACTTTTAAAAACAGAAGGAACAAGTGCCCAGTACAATGCCCTCCAAGCCAAACTTTCACGCATGTTGTTTGGGTTGGCAGTTTTGTGGCTTGACCCCGTTGAAAACTTTGCATCGACGATAAGAAACTCGGCCGCATGGATTGCATTTTCTTACTTCGAATTATGTTTGACAATTTTTGGCAATATGTGACAAAATAAAGACATGGGATTATTTGATTTTGTTTCAAAAGGATTTACCTCAGAGCGCAAACCCTCTGGCAAGGTAGAAGAGCAACCAGCAATGACGCACATACCACAAACGGAACCAGTTAATGAACCAGAACCGCAAGCCGAACCTGTGACACCAAAAGAGGTTGCTTCTGCCGTTTTGTTTGATGTTTCAAAACCTGCAGCCGCGACCGTCAGTTACCAATCACAACCTGCGAACAATGGATTCTCGGGGGCGTTTAGTGGAAACACACTTGGTAACCGCCACATTTTGGTTATCTCGCCAAGGACAGATGCCGAAGTGATTAACATTGTCGAACACCTAAGGACCAACGAGGCCGTGATTATTAACTTTGAGGGTATACCTGTTGCCGAAACACAAAGGCGGATTGATTTCTTGTCTGGGGTGTCTTGTGGTTTGGGCGGGACAATCAGCCCGCTTGATACAAACAAATTCATAATGACACCAAGCGGTATCGGAATTAAAAAATAGAATCTTGACAGTTTGCAAAAACCGTGATAATATATTGGCATGATAACTCATGGTAGAGATTATGATTTAGAAATTTATTTGGATGATAATCAAGAAAAAAAAGCACAATCCACCAGCGATGTGATTAAGTTCATATGTGTGGATTATCTGGACGAACTTAGTGGTGACTTTTTTGAACTTGTTCGCAAGATACAGAACAGGCATGCTGTGTGCGCGCCAAAGCATATACAACCCCATCAACATTTTGGATTGAGTATCCTCGAGATGGCATATCAAACCTACAAAATGAACGCCCAAAACGCTATGAAATATATTGACTGGGTTAATAACAAGGGTGGTTTTCCACAAAGTTATGAGGATTTTTATGGCGGACTAAAAGAACATAGGTATCTCCATGACTTTGAACGTGCCCAAGAAAAGGCAAGGGACACAGCAATGAAAAATGCAATCGCACTGGACACAGATGAGGGATTATTTCCAGAGCAATTGGCTGAAAGAGAGAAAGCCAGAGCAAAAGGTGCTGGCGAAGTTGCGTTCAAAGAATGGCAAAACAAACAAATTTTGAAGATTTTGGAAAGCCCAGTTTTTCAACAGATTATGGATTACATGACTGGGTACTATGAACACTAACAGAATAGAGTTGAACAACACTATGAAGATGTTGAGCGTGTAAGGAAAATAAACAAAGAACGGGCAGAACACAACGAGCGCACTGGTGCAAAAAAGTGGCATGGTTATTCAGACAATGTGCGGTACGAAAGACAAGACGATGACTATCAAGAATTATTGTCTGCGCCAAGTCTTTTTCGAGGAAATATATTTAGGAGTCAAGAACAGATTACAAACTTGCCGTCGAAATTGATGGTTTTGGACAAATACAACAAAGGTGAGTTAGAACACCCTGGGTTTGAAAACCTCGTTGTCGACATGACCAAGTTGTTGACTTCGCGAAATGCGCCTTTGTTTTTGTCGGGGTTGGCATTGCCGAATGGCGCAAATGTACCTGCACTTGAAACAAAACCTGAAATCCAAGACAAAACACCAAAAGATACACAGGTAGAGGTATAAACGCTATGGTTATACCTATCTCACTCACTGTTGCAATTGCATTAAGAGATTGTATTTACGGTGGTACATCGACTTTTATAGTGTCGAAAAACAATAGACATTTTATGGCGCTTAATGGGCATCACATTGAAGGTCTTGAGGATAAAGATGTTCGAAATACTTTGTTGTACAAAGGGAGATTCAAATCTCTCGGTCGACATTCTTTTGGCGGTTACAGGTACTGTGATTTGGATATTTCGGATAGTGACCATATGGGTGAACTTATTGCAAACACAGATGTTGGTGCATTAGCTGAACTCTGTTACGAGCCAGAAAAAACTTTGATGGGAATGCAAGTCGCAAAAATGCAAACAGGGCGTGCGAGGTTGTTGACTACCGTTAAATCATCGGTGGGTGTGCAGTCTTACGTGATTGAAATATTTGAAACAAAAGACGGAGTAGGAAATTTTCGTGTTATCGACACCAGATATCCACCACAGTTGGGGGAAATTGCGGTCAGTGGGATGAGTGGCTCTCCAATTATCCAGAATGGTAAACTTGTGGGTGTGCACGCACAGTCCAAAATCTTTATTAACCAAGGTCAAGGTGATTTACGTTTTGCTGGACTTTCACCTGCTAGTTACTCAATCGCAATTCCTGCAGAGGCCATGTTGGATGAATTCGAGTCTTTGTTCTAAATAAAACTGGCATCGCATAAACATAGTGTGTGACTATATTCGTTGAATACGCAATTATTGATAACCTTGTGGTAAATTCGATGTTGCTTTTTTTCATGTTTAGAAACATCCGTGGCAAGATGTACCTTCGAAAAGTCATACTCTGTGTGGCGGTTGGTATTGTTTTTGCAATCGTCGTCCCCGTGTTGTCGATGGGGCTATTGTTGTATTTTGAGCCCAGAAACTTTGCGACGGCTATGGCTATGCTGATGTCCGTAAAGATTTTTACCACGGTGTTGTTTGTCTTTATGATGTCAAAGTTGATTAAATACATGACAAAAAAACATATGGTTTCCAACATGATTCGCGACATTGTGATTACGTACAAGGACGAGAGTTTCAAAGCCAAAAGTTATATCGACACGGGGAACAGGTTGGTTGACCCCGAATCAGGTGCGCCTGTTGTGATTATTACTATATCGTTGTTTTTGAAAATTTTTCCTGATATCCCCGCGGATAGGATTGTTATGAACCGACTTGAAAAAGAAAACATTACGGAAGGCCGTTACATAGACTTTGCAACCGTGGGAAAGAGTTCCAAGATGTTTGTTTTTGCCCCCTCCAAAATCGAAGTGCTTGGTGAAACAAAAACGGTTCATGAAAACGTGCGTTTGGGTCTTAGCATGAAGGGTTTCCGCGATGTTGTTAAATACGATGCTTTGTTAAATTCTTCTTTTGTGTGAATTACATAAACTCGTTTCGGTTTTTAATGCGCGTTATAATGTAGATGACTATAAGTGTCGCAATAATTACACCCGCACCGATACCGACCCAGAGGAACAAACTGTCAACGTTGCCGCCGCCTTCGTTATCACTGTTGTGGTCAAGGGCAGAGGAAAACACGGTTCTCACGACCACGGATAGACTGCTTGGTACGGTTGCGTAATCTCTGTTAAAGCGGAACTCTATGTCCAAATTCCGAGAGTCCAAACCGCTTACCCAAGCCCTGAATTCAAACAAAAGGATTCCGTTCTCGTCGGTGAAATACTGAAATGGAGCCGTAGCAGTTGCATGACCAACAGCAATTGGCACATTGTTTATATGGAAAAAGCCATCTATTCTGTGTTGCGTGCCCGCATGAAAGCGAATAATTGGGGAAGTGCCGTCCGCCAAAACTTGGGTTTGGACAGAGCGGTTGTCTTGCTGTCCTCCGCCTGGGGCAGTATAAGAGATGACCGCATCACGCGCATTGCCAGAGCCGTCGGCGAAACTCGCATTAATCGTCGTTATAACCGTCATTAATTGGGTTCCTACAGTTATCGCTATGTTTTGTGGCGGGAGGGCATTATTGTTTGTAAAGCGCAACTGTATTTCCATTACCTGCCGTGTTGCAGTTGTAAACCAAACTCTGAATTCAAACAAGAAATTGTTATTAACATCTGTAAAATTTCTGAAAACCGCCGAGGATTCAAACATGTCATGTACTTGAATAGGTGTGTTATTAATACGGATTTGGTTCATTTGAATTCTGTGTTCCTCGCCCGCGGTGAAACGAATTATAGGCGAAGTATACCCTGCGTTGACTTGGCTTGAAGCATGTGAAATTGTCGCACCCGTAATGTTTTCAGAGCCGCTGGTGAAACTCGCAGCAATTGCGACGGAGGTTAATTGTGTTGTTGCATTTATTGTGATGTTGGACGGCGGGGCGGCAGACGGAGTAGTGAACCGAAATTGCAGGTGAACCATTTGCTGGGCCCCGCCTGTTGCCCAAGTCCTAATTTCAAACAACAGGATATCGCTTATAATAAAATTTTGAAATATCACAGGGTTTTGGGATGTATGCGTTACGTTAATAGTTGTACCATTTATTTGAAGATTACTTACCCTGTGGTGTCTGCCTGCGTTAATGTTAATGATAGGTGAAGTAGCCCCTGCGTTGACCTGTGTAGTTGCCGCAGAAATTGTCGCATTCGGTGCGGTTCCAGACCCTGCGGCAAACCCTGCATCTATTGTAATTGTTCGCAATGCGGTTGCCGCGACTACGCTAACATTTTGCAGCGGAATATCTCCGTCGTCGCTGAACCGAAATTGTATTTGCAAGGTTTGCTGTGTTGTACCTGTGAACCAGACCCTGAATTCAAACGGCCCGCTGGGGAAGTTTTGAAATGTTGCGGCATCTGACATATATGTTACATTTATTGTTGTACCATTTATTTGAAGATTACTGACCCTGTGGTGCGCGCCTGCGTTAAAAGTGATGATTGGCGAAGTTGCACCCACGGCAACCTGGGTTGAGGCGACAGATACGCTTGCCCCCGATGCGTTCCCAGAGCCTGCGGCAAAACTTGCGTAAACTGTATTGTTGTCGGCCGAGGTTCGTGCGACCCCAGCAAACACTATGGCGCAGCACATAATTGCAATCAAAGCAGCAAAATACTTCATACCTTATAGTCTGACACTTTTTCTAAATATATGTCAAGAAATGCACACCCCAATCATATACATTGGCGACATGAATATTTTCGACAAGGCGAAACAACTGTTTCATCGGATTACAACAGCCAAACTTTGGGATGACGACTTTGTGTATTTCATTAACGGAACCGAGGCCCTGGCCAAACCCCTCGCAAAAGACGAGGAAGAAGTTTTGTTACAGGAACTCCATCTTGGCAAGCCCGAAACAAAACAAAAATTAATCGAGCACAACCTTCGGTTGGTTGTATATATCGCAAAAAAATTCGAGAACACAGGTCTTGATATTGAAGATTTAATTTCTGTCGGGAGTATCGGGCTTATCAAAGCCGTCAATAGTTTCAAGTACGAAAAGAATATTAAACTGGCAACTTATTCCAGTCGTTGTATTGAAAACGAAATTTTGATGCACCTAAGAAAAGTCATGAAAAATCGCGGCGACATAAGTATTGACGAGCCACTTAACATGGACAGTGACGGGAGTGAAATTCGCCTTGGTGACGTTATTTGTGTTGGACAAGACGATGTCCAGCAAGAACTCGATGTCGGGGTAGAAAGAAACTTGTTGTGGCTTGCGGTAAATAAACTCAGTATCCGCGAGCAGGAGATTATGCAACTGAGGTTTGGGCTTGGCGAAGTTGGTGGTGAGGAGCGCACACAAAAAGAGGTTGCCGAAATGCTTTGTATCTCGCAATCGTATATTTCGCGTTTGGAAAAAAAGATTATATCGCGCCTTAAGCGTGAACTTAAAAAGATTGATACCCAATAATTCGGTCAATAACCATACCATGGTTGCAGGGATTACAGGTTTAATTGCTCGGTCGTTTATCGTCTTTATGTTGGCGTATTTGTGGCTGTCTTTTTACGTTGCGAATATTGTGCTTGTGTTTATAATTTCGTTTTTTATTACGGCGGCGGTTAATACTTTGTTTTATATTCTTAAAATAAGGCGCAGTGCCCGTGCAAAAGTTACGCGGGAGGAAAAAAAACATATCAACCAGATTATGCTACAGTTCCGCTTTCAGGCGCAGGCAAAGACACTCAATTTAATGAAAACTGCTTTCCAGATTTTGGGGAGGCAAGTTGTTTCTACCCAAAAAAAATTGAAGTTCTACCGTGCGGTGGATGAGCACGAAGAAAATCCAACCTTGTGCAATATGTTTTTGTTATTCCAAATCAACCCGACAGTCGACGATGTGGTAAAGTGTATCTCCGCCACAAACAAAGGTGCGATAACATACATTGCATCCGAATCGTTCCACCCAAGTGTGATTGCGTATGTTGCTTCGTTGGATAAACAAGTTGTTTTAATGGACGGAACCGATGTGTATAAACAACTTTTAGAGCCTGCGCAAATCTTCCCAGACTTTACTGTGCATTATAAAACAAGACAACGATTACAACTTAATGAACTCAAACGCGTCATGTTTATGCGAACAAAATCCAAGTCCTACATCTTTTTAGGGGTTATAATTTTGGCTACCAGTTTCATTGTGAGATTTAACATTTATTATATAATTATCGCTTCTGTGCTGTTTCTGTTTGCATTATTAAGCCTTTTTGCGTTACCATCAAAAGATGCAAGAATATGAACTTGTTGCGAATTTGTTAAAAGACCGCCCGCGGGTGGTTCTTTTGCATGGAGAGATGGGGGCGGGAAAGACAACCTTTGTCCAAGGGGTTTTGAAACTTCTTGGGGTTAAAGACGCGGTTACAAGTCCAACATTTACAATCATTAATCAGTACGAGGTTGGTGACCAAAATTTTTTTCACGCAGACCTGTATAGAATCAAAGACCAAAGCGAACTTTTGAACACGGATTTTTTCGAGATACTTGGTGGTAAAAATGTTTTCTTTGTCGAATGGCCGTACAACAATGTGGACAAAAAAGTTTATAAGAACATCGACGCGATAAATATTAAGATAGAGGTGATAAGTGAAACAGAGCGAAAAATTACTATTGATTGACACGACCAAAGAGGTTTTGTTCGTGGCACTTGTTGGGGCAAACAAGGTCGAGGTTCGGACAAACCCAGAAAGGCGCAGACACAGTGAAACCCTGAACGAAATCGTGGGGGATTGGTGCCGTGTTGTTGATGCCTATGCGGTTGTTACAGGCCCTGGGAGTTGGACAGGCTCACGCGTCGGCGTGGTCGCGGTCAAGGGCTGGGCGTTTGCACTTGGGAAACCTGTGATTGCGCTTGGTGCTATGGACGACAATGATGAACTTGTGTTGCTCGCGAAAAAAAAGTTTGTAAACAAAGATTTCACAGATGTAAAAAAACTTGCCCCATATTATGACAGTGAATTCAAAGTAACTCCACCAAAAAAATAATCATACAAAGATACTATGTCTTGCCCGATTGTTTTCCTACACGGATGG
>WQSK01000044.1 GCA_009787915.1 Bacillota bacterium | reverse complement strand
TGGTAGGAATAATGGCAACCCAGATGCACCAGCGTGGCTTGTAAACGCAAGGACGGACTTTGTTAATGCACGGTTTATGCCGACGGAGGAACAAATTATTCCTGCGTCATTGCTTGAAGATGAAAGCGGTATTCAAAATGTAAGTTTAATGCGTGCGAATTTTGCGCCGTTTGTAACGTGGGACGGAGCACAATTCATGCAACAAATAACACGCAGTTTTGACTTTTTTCGGGAACAGGAACTTGCGTTCAGGGACTGTGTTATGAGGACACTTGACGGTGCTATTCAAATGGGACTTTTGCAAGAAAAGGGTGTTTGGAATGTACATACTTTTGCCGCCATGATAAGCGGTGCGCCTGGACAAAGTGACCAAGCATTGAAAGTTATCGAAAATACCGACGACGGTTATACAATGTATTTGATACAAAGACGCTTAAGACAAGGGGATAATACCTTGACAACAAGCCAAAACAAAGTTGTAATTCACGACGACGGAAGCACACATATGGTGCGTATTTTTAATAGCCACATAGGGCAAGGAAACACAACATTTATTGCCTCATGGTTTAACGAATACACAAACGATTTTCGCCTAATCTCGTCAGACACTATTGGTGGAATACCAACAATGTACTATGTAAATTTCTTTGAACAAGATGGTCAAACTATTGGTGTTATAAAATCAGGCGATATCGGCGGTCAACCTGGTGGTCGTGACGGTTCACAGAGAAATTTATTTGTTCAAGACGACGAAGATATTGTTCTTGTGTTAGGTGATGGAAGTCCTGGTTCATCACCAGCCACCTTCGAAATAGGAACACCAACAGGCGAGCAAGTAACAAAAGCGGAAACATTATTTGACGAACATCGCATTGAACTTGGTGAGAACAGTTATGATATAAGCCCTGAAAACACAAACCAAGCCACCCTCAACGCAATAAGGGCATATATCCCAGCACTAATTTATGGCTTATTTTCCGCCGATTTGTTTAATTAACATACTAAAAATACCAACGAAGCCACCCCCGACCTTAATAATTTGAACACGGTGGGCCCGTGTTCTTTTATTTATTCTATTGAAACATATTTTTCATTTGATTGGGGATACGCAGGTTTTAATTCCACCAAAACAACGTCCACACCGATTTTGCAAATACGCTCGAATGGTATGAACACATCACCGCGCTTTCGCAAAATATTAAAGCCGTTATCCCCTGGCACCACAAAGCCCAAAATTCGCGCGCTTCCTCTCGAAAAAACGATATCGCAAATTCGACCAAGAACCTTGCCATCAATCACGTTGATAACCTGTTTACACCTAAGTTCCCCAAAAGATAATTCTGCCGCCACTGTGATATATATATGCGAAATCTGTCGGTTTAGTACGAATTACGCCTTTTTGCAAGAATGAAATAACAGACAAATCCAATAACCGATGTTAAAAGCAGTGGAAGCAATATCCAAATCCAAGGGCTAGGGTTTCTGTTTGAACTCTCGCCACAACATTCTTCTTCTGGCAAAGTCGGCTCTTCTTCACAATCTGGATATTCTTGCACATTTGGCTCGCCCAAGACAATATTGCCATACTCTACTCCCCACACCGTCAAAGAAATGCCATGCTCAGTTTCAAAATACTCTTTATTTTCTTTTACCCAAGAGTTTGCTACTTCAACTAAACTTCGCCCATCCGACAATATCATATACTCGTCAAATGTATAGCAGTTTATAACCTCGGCGTTATTCCATTGGTCGAAACTTAAACCATAGTTTATCGTATCCGTCTGAATAAAAAAACTGTTAAGTACAATTGGCGTATCTATCCAGCCTACACCACCGATTATACCGCCAACAGCCATAACACTTCCACTGTGTTCAATAATGCCTAGGCTGATAGAGTTGATGATAGCCCCACCAACTTTGTGACCAACAATTCCACCTGCTTCACCTGCCCCCGCCCATGTACTTAAAAGAACCTTTCCATCAAAAATGAGATTACTTAAAACACTGTTTTCACTCATTGCAACTATGCCACCAGCCTTTGGACCTCCAGACCCTTGCGTCCGTACGTTGGCACTTCGCACAGCAAAGTTTTCAATCCTCGCTCCATTAGTATGCCTAAATAACCCAACCCAATCTTCAGACCGATTTACGTACAAGCCATAAATTGAATGATTCCTCCCGTTAAAGTTCGCGGCAAAGCCTATCCCGCCACCAATCGGCTCCCAATTATTCATCGGTGAATTGTCTTTGTTCAACCAAATATCACTTGTCAAACAATAATGCACATCCGAGTTATTATAACGCGCATTATCATAGTTTGTATTCACAATCATCCCAAGACGCGCCAACTCTGAACCATTAGATATTTGAAAAGGATTTTCTTTTGTTCCATCTCCACCTGCAAAAGCACTTGCAATATCACTCGCCCCACCCCAAACTTGAACACTTGCTACAGCCTGTACTTCCCGAGCCATGCCAAATGAACAAAACATATCACCTGCAAAAAGACAAACTACAAAACATACTCCAACAAAGAACTTAACAATAATACAACGTTTCATTAATACACCTCTCCGTTATAGAGTGTGCAATTAACAAGTGTTTACACAAAAAATATTTTAGAAATCAAGTTCACGGACTGGGGTTTGCTTCCTGAGCATATTCGCACGTTTTTCTTGCGGGTCCATTCGCCTCAAGGCCTCGTTAAACGACACCGCCCTAAAATTCCTACCAATCCTCTCGGCGGTCATATCTGCACTCTGAGTGTCCTCACGCAAAAGAGCCCGAATCTCGCGCCCTGCGTGTCTTTCACGATTGTTTCCAGCAACCCTAAAAACGCGTTCAATTTCACGCGTGTTTGAAAAAGCATTTAACATCTCACTGGCAAACTCAGCATGGGAGTGACTGAAAAGCCTCGGCCCTATCTCCTCGTATAGGTCAGGCATCCGCTCTTTTTCCGCACCAAGCGAATCAACGTGCCCTTGAAGTGCCAACCTAAGGCTCTCCAACTCTGTTTCGATGTCAGAAAAACGATATCCGCTCCTAAAGGCGAACTCTCGCAATTTCACAAGTAGCAACTCCGTCACCGCATCACGCTGAAACACCACTGCATCCAACTGCGCTTTGGCAAGGCGCAACCCTTGATTCGCACCCTGCAAATTGCCTCTGAGGTCTGCCCCCTCTTGTCTAAGCCCCGCTTTTTCTTGTTCACTCTGTGCCATTTGTTGCTCTAACTGTTGTTGCAGGTCCTCTATCGTCGCTGCTTTAGTTTCAAGTTTCCCTGCTTTAACAACCGTATTTTGTTCAAGGTCCGCGATTCGCAAGTTTCTATTAATCAACTGCGCCCCATTTGTAACGGCAAGTACTCCCAATGCCAGTAATACGAAATCTTTAGCCTTCATAATATTCCTCCTAATTTTTTCAGGTACCGTATTATAAAAAAAAAAAAATGTCTGTCAACTAAAATCTCACGCATTCGGAATGAATAATAGCCCCACTAATCGTGAAAAATATAATAATGGCAAAAGTCGAAATCGCAGGCGTAGATACATCTTTTTTGCCCCGCATGGCGAACGAGAAACAACTTGAATATCTATCCCGTATCCGCGGCGGTGACAAAGAAGCCCGCACAGAATTTATCCACGCGAATATGCGCCTTGTTCTTTCGGTAATACAAAGATATATAAACAAAAAAGGCCCAACCGATGATTACTTTCAAATCGGGTGCATTGGTCTTATAAAAGCAATCGACAACTTTAACCCCCAATTCAATGTCCAGTTCTCCACTTATGCCGTACCTATGATTCTGGGGGAGATTCGGCGATTCATGCGCGACACAAACAGTTTGCGTATCAGCCGCAGCCTCCGTGATATCGCCTACCGCGCCCTCATGTCAAAAGAGCGCATTATTTCCGAAACGGGCAAAGAACCAACCATAGACGAAATTGCCAAAGACCTTGAACTCTCTTACACCCAGGTTTTTTTCGCACTAAACGCCACAAGTAGCACCCTCAGTTTGGACGAAACAATCTTTGACAGCGAATCAAAAGGCGTTTCTATGATGGAAAAAATCGCGGCTGCCGACGACGAAACCGACATTTTGGTCAGCAACATAATGTTGGAACACGCAATCAAATCGTTGGGCGAGCGCGAACGGGAAATTTTGGTTATGCGATACTTTCACGGCAAAACCCAAATCGAAGTCAGCCGTGAAGTGGGAATCTCCCAAGCCCAAGTAAGCCGTTTGGAAAAAACCGCCCTCGCAGGCATTGAACAGCATATGAAATAATTTTCTAAAACTTAAATTCCGTTACCCTGTTCTTTCAACTCTGTTTTTCGCACAATCACGCGCAAAGTCGCCAAACTCCGCGCACGTTTTCCGGCACGCTCGTTAAGTTCACGGTTCGACTTGCGACCGCTTGCAGACACTTCCCGCAAATGTTTTGGCATATCTACTTGCTCATCATAGGACTCAAAGTCCGCAAACTTTTCTGCGATTTGGGCTTTGTTTTCATAAACCCCCACAAAGTTTGAAAGCCTGTCATGCCTCAACTTTTCCTCATCGTCAAGGGCATCCCCCAAATAATGCAATTCTTCCTTAGACTCTTGATACGTCTGGAAAACGATGCTGTCTTTTTCGGCAATACCCAAACTGGAACGCGCCCCTTCCCGCGCAAGTCGCCCCAAAACTCTTTTTTCCTCGATAGTATGATTGATTTTTTCATGTATTCTCATGCAATTACTATAACACAAAAAATTATAAAAATCAACCCCTACTTTTCAAAGGCACAATAACTGACACCCGCAACCCTAAACGACGGGTCGCCCCGATTGTTTTTGTCATAAGTCCCCACCATGCAATAGGTTTCAAAGTCCGCAACTTTTTCAAACGAGGCTGTATTTTTTTTGTTCGGGAAAAACACACATTGCAGTTGATTCTCGCCGTCATCCAGCACAAATGTCCAATAACCCTTGGTTACCTCCGCCCCCGTGTCTTTGTCAATGCGTTTGTATTCGCGTTTCTTTAAAAACCGAACCGTCCCTGCCGTCACTTGCAGGTCCCGCGAAAACCTTAGGAATTTTATCTTCACAGGTCTTGATTTCACACCCGCGCCAAATAGGTACTCGGTCTTTGAAACGTGCAAAGTCTTGTCCACACGCGTCTGCACAGGTCTTGAAGCCATAAATTCTTCTAACCCCTGACGTGCCCGCTCGGCCTTGTCCTCGGCCTGCGACCTGTCGCGCGAAACAACATTGTACGCAAACTCGATGTTAATTTTTTCTTCTAAAAAGTCCACGACTTGACGTGTTACCTGTTTTTCTAACTCAGGAATCTGCGGAGTATACGACCCAAAACAAATAAAATCAAGACGCAAGGTTTTCGCCCCTTTTTTATAAACGGCGCGGTCAAACATAAAAAATCTTTGGTCGTATCTTAACATCACGCGCCCCTAAAACAGTTGCTGGAATATCAGGAAATTCAAATCCAATAACAGAATAAAAGCCAAGAGCGCAAATAGCCCAATCATGTGAATGCGCTCCTCGAGTTCACGCCTCACGGGTCGGCCGCGTATCCATTCTATGACGACAAAAACCATTCTCGCCCCGTCCAGCGCAGGAACAGGCAAAAGATTCATCACCGCCAAGTTGATACTTATAAGCGGTATCAAAATCAAAAGGTTCATCCACTCTATACTAACGGCATGGCTCATGACCGCAATGGTCGAGAACGTACCGCCCATGTCAGATAGCGACACCTGGAACGTCACCATTTGTCCCAAGAACCTAAACAACATAAGGGCCAACTCCATAGAAAATATAAACCCGTATCGAATTGCTTCGGCAAATGTTGCGTTTTCAAAACTAATGATGCCGTCTATCCCAACACCCCAATATTGCACCCCGTTGGCGTTTATAATCTCGCCCTTAGAAACAACAATATCCTGCGTCACACCGTCACGAATAATCGTGAGCGTAAACTCTTGGTTTATCTGAAACGGAGAAACCTGAGATACATAGTTGTCCAAAAACGTAAATCGATTTCCATTGAGGTGCGTAATAACATCACCAACCATCAAGGCCTCGTTCGTAGGCGCGCGGTCAATAGCGGTGACTTCAACACGTTGGTGGTACCCCACGGCACCAACAAGTATCATCGCGAAAATTATCCCGCAAACAAGATTAAAAAACGCACCCGAGAACAAAACAATCAACCGCTTCCAAGGTGCCATTTTGTTGAAAGGAATTGCGTTTTCTTTCGCCAACCGTGCTTGTGGAGTCAACAATTCTTCGTCTTTGTTATCTTTTTCGGCGCCAGGCGCACCTGCTTCCCCCTCGTCCTCGAACGCACAAAAGCCCCCAAACGGAATCGCCCGTATTGTAAATATCTCACCCGTTTTTTTACTCACGCGCTTGAACAAAGGTTTTCCAAATCCAATCGCAAATTCGTTCACGCGGAACTTAAGCAACTTTGCCGTAAGATAATGCCCCAACTCGTGGACAGTTATCATGAACATGAGCATCAAAAGCGCGACCGCAATGTAAACCAACACCATATAGCATATTATATAACATCAAACGCCAAAATAGTCAATGCGTTTCTCTTCTTCTTTTTTTGTAGCAAATTCAGTCCTGCGAATATCACCAAATGCCTTCCTGCGTTCAACAAGTATAATATCAGGGTTATGACATCTACTGATACAAAAAGCCTTTTTATCTTGCCACGCAATACCATTGTCCTCGACCAACATAACGCCGCCGCAATTACAAGTTGCCAGAAAATATCTTGCCATCTTTCGTACCCCCCGATAGTATCAACTCTATACCAACAAGATTCCAATTACAATACCCAATCGCCATTTTTTTTGCAACAAAAAACCCCGCACTCGGGCGAGGTTTCTTGGTATTCCCCCTTTCGTAAAGGGGGTGCTCTTCAGGCCGAGGGTTTTTACTTAAGTTCAACAGTCGCGCCAGCTTCTTTAAGTTTTTTCTCGATTTCTTTTGCTTCCGCAGCAGGAACTTTTTCCTTGATAGGCTTCGGTGCGTTATCAACGATTTCTTTTGCTTCAGAGAGTCCAAGTCCTGTGATTTCTTTAACCGCTTTGATAACTTGGATTTTGTTTGCGCCTGCATCTTTCAAGACAATGTCAAATTCAGACTTAGCAGCAGCAGCCTCAGCAGGTGCAGCACCAGGAGCCGCAGTAGCAGGACCAGCAGCAACAGCAACCGCAGCCGCGCTAACCCCAAATTTTTCTTCAAGTGCCTTTACAAGTTCGCTTGCCTCAACAAGTGTAAGTTTTTCGATTTCCGTAACAAGTTTTTTAACATCAGCCATTTTTTAATTCTCCTTAATTTTTAATTTTTTGTGCCCTCTCGGGCGAGTTTATTCCCCGTGGCATCACGCACTAAGTTGTTTTGACCTTTGGTCTATAACAACCGCAAGGTTACGCGGCACCGCATTGACAACAGTCGCGATATTGCGCGCCCCAGATTGCAACAACCCAAGAAGTTGCGCAACCAAAACCTCTTTGCTTGGCATCGTGGCAAGTGCCTTAACACCCGCTTCGTCCAAGATGTCGTTCCCTAAGAGCCCAAATTGCAAAGCCATTTTATCCTTGAATTTTTCGTCAAGAATAATTTTTGCCCCTGCAACTTCGTCTTGCATTCCAAAAGCAACGGCCAATGTGCCCGCCAACTTTTCGTCAAGACCTGTAATCCCAAGATTGTTTAACGCAATTCTCATCAAATTGTTTTTATAAACCTTGTATACAACGCCCGCTTTTCTAAGTTTTGAACGCAATTTTGTGACCTCGGAAAGCGTAATCCCGCGGTAATCCACAAAGACAACACTTTTGGCGGTTTTCAAATTTGTTTCAATCTCGGAAATGGTTTTTTCTTTCTCAAGACGTGCTTTTGACTTTTTTTCCAAATACTTCCCCTCCTTTTTAAAGATTTAAATCCACGAATGCAAAAAGGATGGTTCCCCTAGGCAAGGCTTAGATTTTGTTTTCACAAAACGGCTTGCGGTCTTCGGCGGATTTATAACAATATTATAGCAAAAAAGGT
>WQSK01000043.1 GCA_009787915.1 Bacillota bacterium | reverse complement strand
ACATTGCAACAACATCGTGCGGTTCGGGCAAAGAACGCGGAATTCTCCCAGGCATCACTGGGTTGGTTGAAAAATTATCAAGCGAAAACAAGGTTATTGCCAAAGACATAATGATATCCCCTACCGAGTTCCGCATTGGCGCAGAAATCACAGATAAAACCACGTTTGCGGAGTTCGAGGGTAAGTTGCTTTTAATAGCAAACAGGTTTCAATCACAATAGCCGACCAACATTGATATTGTCTTTTGCGCGGTCATCAAGTTCAGGTATTGGGTGCGCCTTGGTCTGGAACCTATAGTCTTTTCCGCCGAACGCTTTTGCTGATTCAACGATAATTTGGTGGCTTGGTGTTGTTTTATAGTCCCCATTGACCTTTGCGTTATAGACAAAGAAGTCCGCATCCTTTGGTAACTCACGCGCATCGGTATAGTCCTCGCGTTTGCTTGTGAGCCAAACTTGTTCGGCAATGACTTTGCGCACGTATTCAATGTTTGATGGTCCAAACTTTAAAAGTTTCGGAAACTCTGGCTTCGGGATTACATCCGCGACGGTTTTCTTTTCATGTTTTTTCAACAAATCTGCAACCAACTTGAGGTGCGAAACCTCCATTTCAAAATGCTCTTTCCAAATTTGTTTTATACCCGAATCGGTTTCGGACTCCATGCAACTGTAGTACAGATAACACTCGGTGTACTCGTGCATAAGCCAATTTTCCAACCACGTACAGGTAGGGTCTTTAAGGGTTTCGTATTGCGACACGTGCATTTCCTCGACCATGCCGATTTCGGCAAACAGTTTGCGACCAATGTCGTTATGGTAGAGGCTCGACACGTTCATATAAAAATTCATTGTTTGTTGCTCTGCCGCCGTGATGATGCCTGCAACCAATTTTGAATACGGGTCCGCGGTTTTTGCATTGAGGTGTCGCTTGATAAAATCATGCGGGTGGCGGTGCTCGTTAATTGTCGGGCGACCTGGCATAACTTCGGTAAGTTTCCCTACAAGTGTTTCCGCCTCGATTCCAAAGTCTTTTTTCAGCAAATTCGCAAACCGATATAGGTGGTCAAAATCCTCCAAAAGCGCCAAGTCCAATGCTTTTTTGTTATCGGGATTCGTTTCATTTTGCGCCAAAATCGCGGTCAACTCAATAGCCAATTGCTCATAACCAATCGTGGTTTCCAAAAAATTTTCATCCAAAGGCTTTAATGCTCCGATGCGTTTTTGTTGCTGCTGCTCTTGGTTTCGAACAAGTGCTATTGCACGTTTCAAATCGGGGTCGTCACAGTTCCGTGCGAACTGGTGCAAAAACCAACAACTCTCGAACTCGGTCCCGTTCATCAAAATTACACGCGTCTTTGTAAACGGAGTAACCGTTTTTTTGTTATAGGACTTTGGGTACATCATTTTGAACGACATGATATTTTCTTCAATGGGTTTGGACTTTTCATTAAATGGGTTCATGGTATTGATTATTGACAAAAAGTTTCGTCACAAACAATGGTTTGAACCCAATCTTTGTATACAGTTTATATGGATAGCCGTCCAACTCGCTTCGACTGTAAATTTGGTTACAGCCCAGCGAGTTTATATACTTCAAAATACAATACGATGACCTAAATGCCTGCGTTTTTCGAAACTCTGGCGGATATGTGTAGGCACAAATATATGCGTAAGGAGTCACACCAGTTTTGTCAAACGAAATCATAACACTCCCGACATCTTCTCCTTTGTATGTCAAGACCAACATTTTGTGAACGTCCAAAATGGTTTCGTCTTTGTCGATAAGGTTTTTTACATACTCAACCCAAGGTTCGCTCTGCCAATCCGAGTACGGATTTTCAACACTTGGTTTGAATCCACGATTTATCATGTCGGCGAACCTTTTAAAATTCGACCTGTTAATAACATCGTAAGAGATATCACCGCTGTCGAAACTCTTGAACCGTTTCAGGAGTGCCCCCACATCCGCCAAGTACAACCACGTATCGTTTGATACCAGTTCATAATTTTTGTTGTTTTCAAAAAACTTTTCTTGAGCACTTGTGTAGGCATAACTCGCAGGTTGTTTGCCTTTTTCCTTAAAGTACCGCTCCATTTTACCGAGGGCTTCCCCCGTCAAAACCCGCATATCTGCAAAGTTAGTATCGGTGCTTTTGTCAAAACCGTTTTCATACGCCACGAATTCTGGGAACTCGGTCTTCGTTTCGATGTTCATGCAATTGTCCGAGTAATGTTTTATTAACTTGCTTTTCACAGGCAAAGTATAACATACTATCCCATGGAAACAAAATCAAAAAAAATTGGCGTCGGTGTCGGCGTGATGATTTTAAATAAACAGGGGCAAGTTCTGTTGGGTCTTAGAAACCCTGACAAGGTAAAGGCCCCAGGCGAACTCCGAGGCGAAGGAACATGGACGATGCCAGGCGGTAAAGTGGATTTTCATGAAACACTTGGCGATGCTGCACGTCGCGAAACCCACGAAGAAACCAATCTCTCCGTAAAAACCCTAACCCTCATAAGCCTGTGTGACGATTTTTCCGAAACCGCACACTATGTGACCGCGGGATTTTTGGCGACAGACATAACTGGTGAACTCAAAACAATGGAGCCCGAAACAATCTTGGAATGGCGTTGGTTCGACCTAGACAATTTGCCAAAAAATATATATGAGCCAAGCAAAAAACTCCTCGAAAATTATCACGCGAAAAAAATTTATTAAAAAACCCACGAAGAAATTCTTGCGTGGGTTTCCGAAAACATTTAAGTCGATTTACATAGGTTGAGGCAAATAATATTCATCTTCCTGTGCCAAACGTTGGAGTTCCATGATTTTACGCAATCCTGCCAAAGCCCCTACTTTCGAGGACTTGTAATATTTTATTATTTCCTCGTCCTTAATTTTTGGATTACAATATCCAGTGTTAATCAATATCGTTGAGCGTCTATTGTCAAAGACTTTCATTCCTTTTTCAATCTCGTCTTTCCAAAACTTACCAAAGGTTTCCTCAAAAGTTTTTTGCGTTTCTTGCCTGTCCTCTTTTTCGATACCTAATGCCTTACCTTTCAAATAAATGTGTTCACCCAAAAACTTCCTTGCACTTTCTCCCCCAGCCATATGAACCCAGTTTGCATTAAATTCTTCCTCAAGTTTTTTTAACTCTTCTAGGTCGCCTCTGAATTTCGCGGTTGCGTAACGCTCGGCGAACTCTGTGTTGTAACCTGTGTAACACATGTGATGGGTTGCCCACCAAGACTTAACCCAACCTGGCGCTTTCCCTCTTTTGCATTGTTCTTCCAAAATTTCTTGCGCTGATTTTTCTGTCATCATTGTATTCCTCCTTTATTTTTATTTAACGTGATTATAGAACAAAACCGCCATATTCTCAATACAGCATTAGTAACCAACATGGTTAATGTTTTTAACCACGCTTTGACATATTAAACCCTGTGTGTTATACTTGTCACATGGATAGGTCGCGGAATTTTAATTTGTATCTAACATTTTTCACGCTGTACAAAACATTGAACATGAGGAAGGCTGCCGATTTGTTGGATTTAAGTTCCCATGCCCTCATAAGCAAAAATATAAAGCAAATGGAGTTCGAGTTGGGTGTGAAACTTTTTGAAACGGGTCAGCATGGTGTGTCACCCACCGCCGAAGCCGACAAATTGTACATGACCGCAAAATCATTATTCGCGGAACTCGAGATGATTGAAAACAATATCAAACAACTCTCTACCCCAAAGGTGGAAACCCAAAGTGACAGCCCAACGAATATCCACCTCGTCATCGCAGGAGGCACGATTGACGGCGAACTATCCCCGCTTAAGGGCGAGATTGTTCCCTTGCAAAAATCGTTAATCAGCGAATACCTAAACGATTACGCCAACCCGCATTTGGATATCTTGGAAACAAAAGTCACACTAAAAGACAGTCGCCATTTGAATAATGACGACCTGTCAAAAATTGTAAAAGCAATTATGCACTCGAAGCACGAAAATATTTTGGTTTCACACGGAATTTATACTATTGCGAACACCGCCAAACACATCAAACGTTATCAAGATAGTCTGGGGAACAAAAAGGTTTTTCTTATTGGTTCGTTTTATCCAATCAAGGGTTCGTCTATGACCGATGCTACGTTTAACTTGGGCTATGCGGTTGCATCTTTTGCGTCGGCAAAGCCAGGTGTCTATATTATCGTTCAAGGCAAAATTTTTGAGCCCAATGATTTCCAAGTGAAACTTTAAAAGTTACCCAACGATTAAAGCAAGATACAAATCACGCCACCCTTGCCGTTGTTGATAACACGTGTGAGGGTTCGTTGCATTTTGCCTTTTGCAAGTGGTGGCATTGACATTGCTTTTTGTTCAATGTCCTCGCGAACGATAGATTCAAGGCTTTTTCCAAAAATCGGTGTTTCCCAAACCGTCTGTGGGTTGTTTTCGTATTCTGATTGAAGAAACTTAAGCATCTCCTCGCTTTGTGCCTGCTCGCCGATAATTGGGGCGACGTGTGAACTCACATCAACCTTGATAAGGTGGATACTCTGACCCGTAGCGCACAATTTCACACCGAAATTTTTACCGCTTTGATACAAGGTTGGCTTTTCCAACTTGAAAGATTCAAACACAGGCGTGACTATGCCGTAACCTGTTTCCTCCATTTGTGTCAGTGCCCCCGCCAGTCGGTCGCAAGTATTTCTGGTCGCCGAAACGGTCGCGACATACGCCAATACATCGGATTCACTGGAAATCACAGTGCCCGTCAACTCGGACAACACGCGAAAGTACAAATCCTCGTGCGGAGTCGCAGCATAGGTGACTATTCCAGAGTCTGGGTTTTTGTCGACAACTTCAAGACCCCGAAAATACGGCGAGGACGAAAACGATTTCTCAATCATAATTTCTTCCATTGTCTTTACCGTTTTTGTCGCCCTGCGAACACCCTCAATTACATGGGTGATAATCGGGTTCGTTGCATCCAGACTTGTTAAGTACTTTGGTATCGTGACGCGGATTTCCTTCACGGGTTTATTTTCAACACTTTGTTCCATGCAAATAAGTACGAAAATCTACACAAAAATATGCTACTTATTTTTTGGCGTATATGATTCGCGCCCACTGCTCTCGCGCAAGTATATATTTATCGGTGTTCCGACAAAATCGACTTGCGACCGCAAAGAGTTTTCCAAGTACCTAACATAGGTCTTTGGAATCTTATCAATTTTGCTTGCAAACAGCGCAAACGTCGGAGGACAAACCGCCACCTGGGTGACGTACTTGATTTTTGAAGGAGATTGTGTCGCAATCGAAAAGTCCATAAACATCTGGTTCAATTTCCCCGTCGTGATTCGTCGCTTTGTGTTTTCAACAACCTTGTCAACCGCCTGCATAATTTCGCTGATTCGCTGACCCGTTTCCGCGCTTGTGAAAACCACTTTAATATACGACATGTGCGCAAGGTCACGGAGCAATTGCTTGTTCCAAGACAAAAACAAACGCTCTTTATCGCCCTTAATTAAATCCCACTTGTTGATAACAACGACCGATGGTTTGCCCTCGTTATGAACAAACGATGCCAAACGAACGTCTTGCTCGCTTATACCTTCGTTTGCGTCAATGACAACAATGGTTACGTCACTTCGTCTGATTGCACCAAAAGCCCTCAACACTGAATAGTGTTCAATAGTTTGTGTTTCGACACTGCGTTTCCGCCTAATCCCCGCAGTATCGGTCAGCACATAACCACGGTTCATATATCGAAACGGAGTATCAATACTATCGCGCGTGGTACCCGCAATATCGGAAACCATAACACGTTTTTCACCCAAGAGTTTGTTCACGATACTGCTCTTGCCCGCGTTTGGTCGCCCAACAATTGCAATTCGCGTCGGCAAATTATCAGCATCCTCATCCGTAATTTTTGCGCTATCGCCAAAAGAGGTCTTAATATGCTCGGTCACCGCATCCAACAGGTCACCAAGTCCGCGTTTTTGGGTACAACTTATGGCAACGGGCTCGCCAATTTTAAGTTGGCAAAATTCGTACATACTGGCTTCACGATTGCTGTTGTCAAGTTTGTTGACCGCCAAAACAATGTTCTTTTTCGACCTCCTCATAATGTTCGCAATATCAATATCGTTTTGCACAGGCCCAGATTCCCCGTCAACCAAAAAAATTATAACATTGGCTAGGTCAATCGCGATGTCAACTTGCTCCCTAATATGTACCGAAAACGCATTTGACACATCAAAATCCACACCCCCAGTATCAACAAGGTCGAACCTAATACCATTCCATTCCACGGGCGCGTAAATTCGGTCGCGCGTGACACCAGACTCGTCATCCGTGATACTTTGGCGCGTCCCCGAAAGCGCGTTAAAAAGCGAACTCTTGCCCACATTAGGGCGCCCGACTATTGCAACTACAGGTGTTTTCATGCTATAGTATACCATGACAAAAAAATTTGACAAGGAACTTTCAAAAATCTTTTTGATTCGCCCAGACGGCAAGATTGTAATCCAAATTCGCTCCGACAACAAAAAGTTGTGTCCCAATTGTTTTGACGCCTCGGCTGGGGGCCTGATTGACCAAGGTGAAACACCTATACAGGGTGCAATGCGTGAGATGCACGAAGAAATCAAAATCAAAACCGACCTAAAACAAATCGGCACAAGTAAATTTTACTGTGAACCCAAAGATTGGCATTGCAAGGTTTACGTTTTTGTCGGCAAAATAGATAAAGACATTGAATGGTTCGACAAGTCAGAGGTAAAGGCGATAGAGTATTTCACGCTTTCCGAAATTTTGGCACGTCTTGCTCTCGAAAAGAAAAACGACAACGTCGAAAATGTCTTTGATACGTCTTTGGTTTCGGCACTTGAATCAAAGGAGATAATTAATGAAATCAACAGAATTATATAAGAAATTAGAAAGTTTTTTTGACCTTGAAACCCCAGAGGATGATTGGGAGTTCAAAAACACAAAGTTTTTAACGCCCAAATTCAGTGCCAAGAAAAACAAAGACATGGGTTTGATGTGCGATAACACCAATGAAATCACCCGTGTTTTTACTGTGACCTTTTTAAATAGTGAAATTATTGAATTTCTTAAAATCAGAAATATCAAGAACGCACTTGTTTTTTGCCACCACCCCATGTGTTGGGATTTGGGGTATCTTAAAAACGGAGGCGAGAAATTCAAAGAACTCTCCGACCCCGAGTACCAGTTTTTGAAAGACAACAAAATTTCTGTCTTTGTCGCACATCACCCACTTGACAATAACAATAGCGAAATCAACGTCAACAAAAGTTTAGCAAATGCAATAGGTCTTGAAATTGTGGAAAATCATATTTGTGATTACGACGGAATCAGTTTGGGCGTTGTGTGCAGAGCAACAAACTTAACGAGCCTTAAAAACAAGTTTGAAAGCGCAATTGGTCACAAAAGCCACCTGCTGGACTTTGGTTGTGGCGAAATTAAAAACGGTTTGGTCGCCATTGTCGGAGGTGGTGGGAACAAAAAAGGTATATATGAAAAACTTGTTTCAAAAGGAATAAACACCTACATCACAGGAATCGTCAACAACGAAACGGGTCATCCCGCATCTGCCGAAGCAATCGAATTCGCCAAAGATAACAAAATCAACATCCTTGCGGGAACACACTATTCCACCGAGAAGTTTGCCCTGATTGATATGGTCGGTTGGTTTCAAAAACTTGGGGTTCCCGCCGAATTTATCCCGCAACAACCAAAGTTCAGCGATTATACATACGGCATTATTACATAGCGAATATGTTTGTGAATTTTGTGATTTTCTACTATCATAGTAGATATGAATTTCTTTCAAATACACGTGCCAATGTGGCAATGGTGGTTGTCACAAGCAATAGGTGCGTTTGCATTGATTTTTGTATTCTTGCAATTTCAGGCAAAAACAAAACAAGGGCAACTATCAATAAATGCTTTTGTTAATATCCTTTTGATTATAAGTAGTGCCTTGATTTTGAACTTTGTAATTACCGCAATAATGGCCGTAGCATTTTTGAAAAACATCGTCTTTGCAAAACTGGCAAAAAAAGAGCAACCAAAAGCATGGCACAAGCACACGGCTTTTTGTATATTTGTATTTTTAAAGATTGTTGCCGTAGCATTTACTTGGTGGCTTGAACCTGACTTATGGACCTGGTTTAATTTAGCGGTTTTATTCACAGCAATATATGTGACCTACATGAAAGCGTACAAAAATATAAATTGGCTAAAAGGCGGGTCGTTTTTAAATAACTCGGTCAAACTTGTTAATGCTGCAATGTTCTTTGATATTTCGGGTCTTTTAAAATCGAGCATGACCCTAAAATCAATAATTATTTTTTATTACAGAAAAAGAAAAGCAAATAAAGAACAACCAGAAAGCATAGACGATTCGGAATGATTTTCGCTATAGCATAAACCACAACACCGCAATGTTATAAACAACAAAAGCCATCCCCCACGCAACCGCGAAATTAATCCACGCGGTCGAGAGCATGAATTTTGT
>WQSK01000042.1 GCA_009787915.1 Bacillota bacterium | reverse complement strand
GGGGTGCCCGTTAGGGCGGGGGTTTTTTGTATCTGGGAGGGGTGGCGCGAAGCGACGGGGGTTTTTGGGAACTTTGCCACACTGGTTTTGGTTGGGGTTTTAATGGCTCGCAAAACCCAAGAACAACCCAGTAATAACCCAAAAATAACCTGGAAATAACCCAGTTAAAAACCCAAAAAGTGTTGGTGTTATTTCAAACTCCGTGATATAGTGGAGGCATGAAAAGGGTCTGGATTCCAATGTTCGTCGTCATCGTGGCAGTCACGGGTACCGCAATCGGTCTGTACTTTGCCCTTCGCCCAACCCCAGTTATAGGAGCCCGAATACAACTTAACCAACGATATTATTTAACAGACATCAGGTCAGGCTTTTTCAGATATCCCGACGAAAACGGCATGCCGTCCGATGACATCATCCACATGATAAGGTACGACCAATCATACGGCATCTTTGAAAACGACTTTCAGACATTCCGTTTGGTTTTCGCACACGGCACCTATCGAACAGAGTTTAACTTCATAGTCACACGCTTTCGCCACACCCGAACTGGTACAACCGCAACGCTTAGAAACGTATTCAATGGCGAATTGCGCGAGTACACAATCCGAACCACCCCAACCCAAATAAAGTTCTCCTCCACCATTGTTTCCCACGTCACGGTTGCAAGTCGCGAATTCGCACCCGCACCAACCGTAGAAATCTTCCGCGACAATGTGTACGTGTTGATTTTCGCCGTAACCACCCCGCCGCACATCATTGAAAGGGAGGAACAAGAATAATGGACACTTACCGAATCAAAGCCTTTCTTAAAAGTCGTAAATTCATTGTTTCAACACTTTTGTTGGTTTTAATCGTAGGTGCCGCAACCACGGCAATCATTTTTTTAACAAGACCATACTATATGACAATCTTTGCGGTCGGTTCCTATATCCCAGGCACAGACGTTGAACAAAGGCGCACACGCGAGTTTGCGGGGTCACGCCTTTGGATGCACAACAACAACACGTTTTCGTTCGCAATATATTATAGGGGCAACCAAGAACTTGTAGGCATAGGTCGTTGGGAACAAAACGGCGACCAAGTCACGTTTATCTACACCGATATGTTCCGCGCGGTAGGGTATGAACTCTGGCGCGACCACGAGCACGCCAATTGGACCGCAACCTACACATTCCGCCGCGGAACATTGGCACTTCGCTGCCCTAACAACCGATATTTCTTTTTTAGAAGATAAAACCCGAAAAAACCCGCCCTAAGGGGCACCCCTCGTTGGCAATAAAAACCCCCGTCGCTTTGCGACACCCCCTTTTCAAAAGGGGGAATTATCCCGTTGCTTAACTTTTCTGAACACGGTTTTCTTCAAACATCGCGCGCATCTCGTCAGAGGTTTCAACCTGAATCAGGGTCCTGTTCATCGCACTGGAAATAAAGAAACATTGCCCCCTGCCGTTGGTAACAATTTGTTGTTGTTCGGACTTGTTGATTTCACCCGAGTTTTTATAAAGCGTCACAAGGTCGGTCATGTCGTTCGGGGCAAGCGCAAAAATCATAGAGTACTGGGATGCGTTGATAATGGCGGCGGATTTTTTCGCAATCGCGGGCGAGCCCACAAAGTCCTTAACGTTCTGCGTAATAACGATTTGCATACCGTCGTACTTACGAATACGTTTTGCCATGTTGAACATGAAATCAAGAGCGATAGGTCGTTGCTCGGAAATGAAAACGTGGGCCTCGTCAACAACTATGATGATTTTACGGCGAACTTTGTACTTGGCGTTGTATTCACGGTTTTTGATGACCTCCCCGTCTAGGAACTTGAACACGAGCAACATCTGGGCATCGGCAACAACGTTGTTCTTGTTGGCAAGCAAAGTCATGAAATCGAACGTAACAAAGTTCTCGTTCGTGCGTATGGTCGCGGGTCCGTTCCAAAGACCCGAAAAGCGTCCACCCTCGGCGAACTTTTCCAAATAGGTCACAAGCGCGCGGTAGTTAATCCGTGAAAAGTCATCCACCGCGTTTGCATGGTATCTTTTTGCCAAACCATAAAGGTCCTGAAACGTCGGGTACTGCCCCGCGGTGAGTTGCCGAAAGTCCGTAAATTGGTCGATGCCTTTTGACTTGTACACCGCGGCAACAAGACCGTTTAGGGTTTCCAACGCATCGGGTTTGATACCTTCCATAACGACTTTGAAAAACGATTCCAAGAACCTTAGGTGCGCCTCGAACGTATCATCGAATTCGTTTGCGCCTTCCTCGTCGTCGACCATAGACGGATAAATATGGAAAGGATTAAATCGACCCTTGGCGGAACTCCCCACATCCAAGATGTTTCCGTGCAGGTTTTGGGTGAGGATTGTGTACTCGCGCTCTGGGTCCAGGATGAAAATTTTTGTGTTGTCGGCGGCAAGGTGGGATAGGATACTTTTTGTACAAAACGATTTACCAGAACCAGATTTTCCGATGATAATCATGTTACTGTTGACCCGCGTGTCATTACGTTTGAAAAAGTCCACAAAAACGGGGTAACTGTTCGACCCAATGAGAATGCCGTTTTCGTCTTGCAACATATCACTGATAAACGGGAACGCCGCCGCAACGGTCGTAGTCGGAATACCGCGGGTTAGGTCTTCGACAGTTTCAATACGCGCAATGTTCGAGGAACGAAAAACATCGACCTGCCGACCCGCCATTTCGCTGAACGAAAAACCTTCTTCTTTCAATTTTGCTTTGACTTCTTTTTGTTCGTCCCATTCTATCATAAGGTGCAAATTACAATCATACACGGATTCGTTCCCGCGTTTGATTTGATACAACAAATCTGAAATTGTTTCAAGTTGCGTATCACGTTCAATCATGTGCGAGGATTTTCGGCTGTTTTCCATTTGCGTGCGCATCTCGATAATCGCCTTGTCAATGGATTTCTCCGCCATAGCCTTGTCAACTTGACGGAAGTTAAGCGTCGTCCTGCAACCGCGCATGTTAAAAAGCATATATCCCCACGCGGCCGAAACCTCCAACGGGTAGCCAGTAATAGAAAGCCCAGCAAATTCGGACTTTGCGATTTTGATTTTACGCGGACCAAATTCGACCGATTGAGGATTGACCCAGTTCATAAGTTGCTCGTCGGTGATGTTGTTTACTGCACGCTCGTCAAAATTCTTGTCGTAACAATTTTTCATAAACACGGCGAGGTCCTTCCCAATAAGGCGCCTATTCGGGATTCCGCCACTGTCGAGGGCACCGCCGATACCTTGGATTGTTGTTTCCAAAATCTTGTGGTCACTGTCATAAACAACATAATAAAACCTGTTCTTAAAAATCGGCTCGTCATTGTTGATGAACTCCAAAACCATACCGCGCTCGGCAAAGATAACCTCGCGTGCCTCCAACTCGTCCTCGGTAAGTGCCCCTGTTTCAATGTTTTTGACCAGTTGTGTGTACTTGTCAATCTCGTTGTCAATATAGCGGTCCAAAACCATCGCGCGTTCAAGGTTGATAATCGACGCGGATTGTTTTTCATTCATACGCCGAAAAGCATTTGCCACAGAATTAATAATCATGTTTTGCCTACCCACGTCCAAGAGCCCAAACTCTATGGGGTCAATTTCAATAACCGCGCCATAATAGGTTCCAAAAAATATAAACTTTTCGTCAAACAACTTTTCATAAGGAATTATATTGTTTATCGTTTTTACACCAAAAGACGGTTGCTTGTTATATTTTTTTGAATAAGCCAAAAACTTGAACCAAATCCAAATTTTTTCATAGACACGAGTTCCGTCCTTGTCGCGAATTATGCCAAGTACCGTGAAAATCCCCAACGCCCCCGCAATCATGTACGGACCGACATCGGCGCCAATCATACCAACCATGACGGCAATCATACCGCCCGCGCCCAACCAAAATAGGTCGTGCGCAGTAATGCCTTTTACAAATTCGGTTTTGACTTTGGTCTTTCGCGGTATATAGCGAACTATAGGTTGTTCTTCTGACATTTTTAATCCGCCTCGTCATCGTGTTTGACGGTGTTCGCCGCCATCACCCTGTGTTCGCGCCAAATTCCGTGTTCTTGTTTAATGGCGTGAGAGTACCCTTCCGCATCCGCTTTTATAACGAAATCGGCTTCCCTTGTTGCGAAAACACCTGTGTATGCTGCCATTTCTTTTTTCGAGGCTTCCAAGGCCTTAACTTGCTCCTGCAGTCCCAAGTTAGTTCTGTCAGCGCTCAATTTTACCCTTGCTTCATCAAGCGCCTTCTCCATTGCCGCATCAAGTTCTTGTTGCTCTTTTAAAATGTCAGCTTTGTTAGGGGCATCCATAAAGTCTTGGTTTTGCAGGTTGTTAGACACGTTTTTAATTAAGGTACCTAAATTAACAGTTTTTGTGGTTCCGTCCGCATTATCAATAGTTATAGATTGGGTAAGGTTGCTAGTGTTCGCCGCAAGTGAAGACAAATTCGTCCTTGCTGAACCAATATTTTGTTTAAGACGTTCTTGTGCAGTTTCGGTTGCGCTTTTCTTTTGAGCCGCAGTGCTGTCCATAACCTTGGCCAATTGGTCCATCCTAGCCATTTGCATAGATATACCACCCGCAGCGGTCATATCGGATATGTCAAGCCCCGTCATAGTAGATGCATTTGTGTTTGCAAACATCATCTCTGCCTGCCCCATGAGGATTGCCTCTTGTCTGCCCTGTGGAGTATCGAACTGTTTGACAATTTTTTGCTTTTCTGCGATAACCGCGGGACTGTCACCTGCTTGGGGCTCGAAGTAACTGAAATCACCATTACCCATAGCCATAATACCTTGTGCAAGCGCAATGTGTTTGTCAGGGCCGCCCAAAATTGCGTTCTTCACCAAGATTTGGCTGTCGGCAATAACACCTTGGGACTCGCCTCGGACGGCAAACAACATGTTTTTATAGTTCTTGTCAAATTCGTCGTGGGCATCAACCATATAACCTGAACGCGCGAACTGGTGGTTTTTGTTAAGGTTATCCTGACGCAATGCCGCCTCGCCGTCTACCTGACGAACTACCTTGTCGTGCATTTGCGTGGCGATTCGGTTTGCCTCTATCTTGGCCGCAGCCGCGTCTTTAACAGTTTTTCCATTAACTACCAGGCCACCCATGGCACTTTTCTCGATTCTGATACCATCCGCCTCGAAATGGGCACCCGAGGACCCTGCCGCCACTGTGTCAATACCTGCGTTTCGTTCAAGTGACCCAAAACCGTTTTTCATACTGTACGAGCGTGCAAAACTTCGCATTTGTTTTTCGCCACCTTGCCCCGCTTTTTGAAGGAGGGTTTCTTGTGTTTTGTAAAATTTCTCGGCGTCGTTAAATTGTTTCATGTATTTTGCTTTGTCAACACCTGCTTGCTCTGTGGCCTTTTTGTTTCTTTCGGCAATATTTGCATCGTTGAGGTTCGTCAACTTGGCAGCCATTTCACTGCCACCTTTAATATGTGGGTCGTTCATAAGACTCGCCACCTTATTCACGTCGCCAGCACGGACTGCCGCATCCACATCCTTGATACGTTTACCAAGTCCATTTGCCAACATTGTATTCCCACTTGCAGCCGCTTCTTTTTGTTGTTTTTTTAGTTCATGGAGCGCGGCACCAGCCTCTCTGAGCCTTGCATTTTTAGCGTCTTTATCATCAAGGAAACCTGCCTGCTTTGCCAAACGACCTTGCGAACTCTCGATTGCAGCCTTTGCGGCTTTACGACCTTGTTCGGTCGCCATATCCTCGGCCTTCACCTTACCGCCTGTGGCGTTTTTAATGGCCCCAGCCATTTGCTCACTTGCTTTACCTGCGTGCTCTGCAACGGTTTGCCCGAATACACGGTCTTTGGCCTCTTTTTTCATTTGGATATTGTGTTGTTTTTCGACGGCTTTTTGCGCCCTGTCACGACCCTTGCGCCCGCCTGTTGCGTTCCATTCTTTACCAAGTTCACTCTTACCAAACGCTTTGCTAAGTGCATAACCCGCGCTGGTGTTTCCGATTTTTTTACCAAGGGCATCAAGTTTTTTGTTTTTCGCATCGTTCAGACCCCTAAGACCGCGTGCAGCCTTGTTGTTGTCGATGGCGTTCATAATTTTGTCGCGACGCGTTCCTTTTCCATCTGCAATCCTTTGTTCGCGTTGTCGGCGGTTGTGTGCCGCCTTTGCCGCAATGTTGTTTATGTGACCGCGCGCTTTGGCAACACCCTTCATGGCACCCGCCACACCTGTTTTTTCCAGTGCGTCTTTGCGAATCTCGCCAAGTTTTTTCTCCTGCAACTGTTCCGCACCGAGGGCTTCGTTGATTGTATCGCGGACTTTTGGCAACATCGAGAGCAAACACAATGTAACAAACACGCTCATGATTGCGTTGTACAGGGTGTTTGGGTGGAAGAACTGGCGTTGCGGGAAGAACTGAACCGCATTGAACAATGGGAACAACATAAAGAACAAATTCAACGACAATATAATACTGTACACGGCGATTGCTTTTTTATAGAACGGTTGTACGAATTTTGATTGGAACGCCTGACCATTGTCAATTGGGTACATCGCCAATGTAATCGGTGACATGATGTACAGAACAATCATTTCAACGATACGTTGAATCAATGCGAACGCAAAATTCACATACACACCCAACACAATCAAAATTCCCAAAAATCCGATAATCATGTTCATTTGGGACATTTGGTACATTTGGTTGACCAAAATCTGGCGGCGATACGACACTGGGCGGCCAATACCGTATTGAATACCCGGCTCTGTTTGGTTTATATCTTTTAGATTATCATTAGCAAATTCTGGGAACCTCCCCATAACTCCTCTGATATTACTAATATTTGTAATATTCGAGTTGGTGGGGGAAATCCATGGGTCATTAACCTCCCCTCTTTGGCGTTGGCTTTCATTAAAAAGCCTATACCCGTTACTTCTCCGACTCCGAACGCCAGCTTCTTGCAAAACTGCAAATATTCCTTGACGATAATATGTAAGGTCAGTATGATCTAACCCCACATCATTTACATGCATATAACTCGCCTGATATGCTCCCTCCAAGTAGCCCATGATCGCCACACCTTGCTCGCTTAAGCCACCAGAAACATTCATAAACAAACCACGACGATTGCGACCATCAGGACTCCTTCTATCGGTTGGTTTCATCGAAAACAAACGGTCTATTTCATCCGCAGCATCAGCACGATGCGCTGCTGTGTTGCCTCTGAATTGTAATAAACCGTTATTATGAAGTACAGCAGAATTTGTCATCCTCTCTGGCGCCAATGCAACGATACCGATACCGTCGTGGTCACCAAATGTAAACAAACGGTCGACGCTTTGGCCGTTACTTAAACGGAACGCCGCGGTTTCTTCCGCCGTGCGCTCTATCATACCCATGCGTTGAAGTGCGGTGCGACTTATCTGACCGTTAGAACCAAAGTCACTCTTGTTCAAGCCCATTCTTTCAAACGTTGCCTCATGGAAATCAAAACAGTGAATGTAATCGCGTATCGATTCGGCAAATTCACCAGGTCCGAAAGTCATTGGCATATAATCACCGTCGTCAATATTACTTAGAACATAGCCGCTTCCATAAGACTGACGGCTTGGGAGAATCTGCCCTCCACTGTAACCAACAGAGCCGATACCGCGGGCTTGCCAGTTAGGTCGGTAAAACGATTGCGACCTCGCGTTAAAGTTACGCAGGAATTCCGCCGCGTGTTCAACAATTGGAACGTGGAAAACAAATCTTTCAACACCGTCGGCAAAGGTTGTCAAACGCTGGACGGCATCGATGGCCGCCTGTGCCATTCCCAATGTACCTTGGATTATGTTTTGAAAAACATCAAGGTCGGCAAGAATGCTCGCGATAGGGATATTAAAACCTCCCCATGCTTGGTCATCACGTGACAATACAATTCCGCCTCGCGCAGGCATGATTGGATAATTCGACCCCGACCATGCAAACGCCGCCTGGGTAAATGACAATGGCCAAGCACGGATACGACTTTGGTCTGTAAAAAACATGGTTTGCAAGAAACTTAAAAACGGGTTCTGGGTCGTAAAGTCGGCGGCACTTAGACTATCAAATGTTCTTAACAAAATCCATTCGACAAAGTTAATCATATCAACCAAAAATGCCATTTTGAACCAACTCTCTGCAAAGGCAAACCAGTTATCAAAACCTTCACGGAATGAATCACCCATATTTTGACGTTGTTGACGCCTTATTTCGGCCGATGGCACGGTTTGACTCACCCCACCAGGAACCGCAATCCCCAGTGAGCCCAAAAGCCCGTCTGCACCTCTGTCAAGCGTTTGGTTTGTGAACACCTGTAAACTGCGGTCTACACGGCCCCTTGTCGCCTGCTGGAGGTCAAGGCGATACATGAACGGATTGAACGGCGGAGGCGAGCCATCTGGCAAATTCCTGCGGTCAACAAATTGGAACGGCAACCGCATCAATGTCAAATCATTATAAGTAACAATAGGAATAAAAGACCAACCGCCGAATGCGCTCATAACTCGCTGTTGGGTAAAATTCAACGACTGCCCTGCTTGCACCAAAATTGCCGCCCCGTAGGTCCTATAGTTTCCACCATCCAAGTGCGCCAAAAACGAACGACGCACCCTGACAGAACCATTTTCACCACGATTTAAATATTCCTCTGGGATTTCCCCAGCCTGAAACATATCGGCCAACCGTTGGGCAAGGGTCAAATCAGCAAAATCTATGATACCAGTATCGTCCTCGTCAACCGGTTCCACACCACCATCACCGTCGTCATCTACCCGAGCGACAATTCCACCGAATTCATTATAATAATATTCGCGCGTGACACCAC
>WQSK01000041.1 GCA_009787915.1 Bacillota bacterium | reverse complement strand
CATTAAAAATAAAGTTATCAAGTACAAGTAAACATGAAGTCTGGAATATGTAAACAGTCCTGCTCTTTGGTGGTCGCAGAGCCTTCCTTAAAATTCTTTCTGTCATCCCCTCATTAATGCCGTGACTATATCCCGTCCGCACACCTCCAGTTTCATATCCCATAGCAAATCCACTTGGGCAGGCAATTCTGCCTCTCTCATCTTTTGTTTTCGTTATAACATTTCTTCTGTCCGTACTCATGAAATGTATACATTCATGGGCAAACGAGAAAAATGACAAGTCACCAACATTATGCTCGCAAAGAGAAATAGTGTTTTCAAAGCAATTATATTCACCTTTTTGTGAGGCCGCACCTTCGTACGAAACGGTTTTTATCTCTAAAGTTTTGATATTTTCCAAAAACAAAGTTTCATCAAACTCTTTGATATTAGCAACAAGTGCCGTGCAAATGCGCTCTAACCATTCTTTGTATTTTGGGTCAATGGATGTTTTGTTTATAGCGGCATGCATTGTTTTAATCCGCTGGTTATCGCTTGTATTTCCCACGATTATAATACTAACATCGACCATAGATGAAAGCAAACAAAAATGGGTACTTGATAGACACGATTGTTGTGTGTTATAATTCCGATATGAAAGACGTCGATATACGTAGGGTTATTTATTGGTACGGGTCTGCACTGACGACCTCGAATTGCAATGCGCCCACCATAATCGCCCATAGGGGTTGGCTTCTTGGGATTTTTACCGCGCAAAAAGTAGTCGACGAGATTCATCTATGTGCTGATTATGCCATACAAAACATTAGTTGGTTGCCCGATGGGTTGCACGGGAGAATCTCTGCGCGTGATTATTTTACTGTCAGTTCAGGCGAAAAACCCGAACTTGTGCAACCACCAAAAAAAACTTGGACTGACCAGTTTATGGAAACAATACAGAGCGAGAAATATAAAAAATTCGCACAGGGAATGTGGGAGTACTATCCAAAAGACATTGCCGATTGGTGAGTCAAACTGGGCTAGACAGCAACGCATTTGTCATAGTACAATCTTACTTAAATCACAAAGGAGGATTCTATGAAATCAATTGTACTTGACAAAACGTTGTTTATGTGATATAGTCGTGGTATTATGGCGTGTGTAAATGAATCAACTTGTGAAAAAAGAATGCGTTATTACAAAGCAAATATGCGAATAAAAGAAGTCTTGGGAAAGTACTCCCCCGACCAAGTAATTGTACCAGTCCCGACCGATATCGCAGATGCAGGTTGCGAAGTACGTGAATCGCGCGAGGAAATAAAATTATGTCACCATGAAAAATCACATAGGCGACTAAGAATATCTGATAAAAGCAAACAAAAATGGGCATTTGATAAATACGATTGTTGTGTATTATAATTCCGATTGACCATAATTGCCCATAGGGGTCAAAAATGTTTTTCAAAAACATGGTGACATACGAAAAAACGTGTGTTATTTTTGTTGGATGACAAACGATAAAATCAGAAACATTGCGATAATCGCGCACGTCGACCACGGCAAGACCAGTTTGGTCAACGAACTGTTAAAGCAAGGCGGTGTGTTCCGCGAGAACCAAGAAGTCGCCGACCGCGTTATGGACAGCAACGCCTTAGAGCGCGAGCGCGGTATTACAATTTTAAGTAAAAACGCGTCCTTCATGTACGGAGATATAAAAATCAACGTCGTGGATACCCCAGGTCACGCGGACTTTGGTGGCGAGGTCGAGCGCGTACTAAAAATGGTCGATGGTGTTTTGTTGGTGGTGGATTCTTTTGAGGGCCCAATGCCTCAAACCCGTTTTGTTTTGCAAAAGAGTTTGGAACTTAATCACAACGTAATTGTTGTAGTGAACAAAATCGACAAAAAAGATGCCCGTATCAGCGAAGTCGTGGACGAGGTCTTGGAATTGTTTTTGGAATTAGACGCAAGTGCCGACCAATTGAACAGCCCCTTTGTTTTCGCAAGCGCAAGAGAAGGCATTTCTACCCTCGATATGAAAACTACGCCTAAGGACTTTAAACCGTTGTTTGAAACAATTGTAAAACACATCCCTGGTCCCAAGGTCGACAAGGCAAAACCGTTTGCTATGCTCGTAAGTTCCACCGAGCAAAACGATTTCTTGGGAAAACTTGGTATCGGAAAAATTGAACAAGGTGGGATAAAGGTCGGCTCTACGGTCAAGGCACTAAACTACTATGACAAAAACCTGAACACCTCGTTTCGGGTGGCAAACTTGTTTGTTTATGACGGACTTGGCAAATTGGCGGTCACCGAAGCCGACCCTGGCGACATCGTTTGCATTGCTGGCAACCAAAGCATAAACATCGGCGACACGGTTTGCGACAAGAGCATTGACACCGCAATCCCGTTTGTAAAAATATCCGAGCCAAGCGTTGAAATGGCTTTCTCGGTCAATAATAGCCCTTTTGCAGGCAAAGAAGGTAAATTTTGCACAAGCCGACACATCCGCGACAGACTGATGAAAGAGGCCGTAAGGGATTTGAGTCTTAAAGTTTTTGATACCGACAGCGCGGATACTTTTAGGGTTCTTGGGCGGGGTGAAATGCACATTTCGATTTTGATTGAGAACATGAGGCGCGACGGCTATGAGTTCATGGTCAGCATGCCGCGTATTATTTTCAAAGATATTGACGGCAAAAAATGCGAACCAATCGACCGCGTCTTTATTGACGTCTCAAGCGAAAACGTCGGCGACATCATGAGCGAAATGGGCGAGCGAAAAGGCGAACTTGTTTCAATGAACACTGGCGAAGTCCGCACCAAGTTGGAATTTTTGATTCCTGCGCGTGGTCTTTTGGGTTACAAAACACGTTTCCTCACCGACACGCGCGGTAAAGGCATTATGAATGGCATCTTTGAAAACTATGAGCCGTTCAAAGGCCACATTCGGCGTCGAAACTTTGGCGCACTTATCGCGCACGAAGCAGGCAAAGCCGCACCATATGGTTTGTTCAACACCCAAGAGCGTGGCAAGTTGCTTATCACGCCAGGTACCGAGGTTTACGCGGGTATGGTCGTTGGTTTGAACCCCGCGGGCATGGACATCGTTGCAAACGTTTGCAAAACCAAACAACTGACAAATATGAGGGCATCTGGTTCGGACGAATCGTTACGCCTTGAACCAATTAAACCACTCACAATGGAAGAATGTCTTGAATTCTTAAACGACGACGAGTTATTAGAGGTCTCACCGAAATCTCTGCGAATTAGAAAAACAATCCTCGACCACACAAAACGTTTGCGAAGCACACCAAAAGTGTGATTCTATATTTTGTGTTGTATGTAATATAGACTACACCATATATAGTATAAACCTATATCTTAACTAAGCACATCCCCGATACACTCGACTGCGGATTTCGCCACATCACAAGTGACTTCAACGGTTTTGCACGCGACTTTACCGCAGGCTTTTGCGGTTTCCTTTACAACCGTGGCACTGGTATCCACCACCATAGCAGGAATAAATAATGCCGCGTCAACCAATGTTTCCAAAACCCCGCCCGCGTGATTTTCACGACCCGCGTCGTTGCGTTTCGCCTTCTTGTTTTTCGACATCAACGACTCCCCAGGTGTTGGGCTCTCGGTTCTTCCCCACATATCTTTTTTATTTTTTGGCATGGCATATTATAACATATAACTATTGCATTGCAAGGCACTTTTTGCTAGCATATTACATGAAAGAAAAAGCCTACGCGATTTTGGAGGAATTAAAAATTCCATACGAGAAGTTCGAGCATCCGCCGTTGTTCACCTGCGAGGACGCAAAAAAGCATAGACCGAATTGCGATTTTTTGGACGTTAAAAATTTGTTTGTTAGAAACAAAAATAAAAGCAATTTGTACTTGGTCGTGATACCCGCCGACAAGCGCGCCGACCTGCAAGCCATTCGAGAATTACTGCAGGAAACAAAGTTGTGCTTTGCCGAGTCCGAATTACTTGCCGAGAAACTTAAAGTAACACAAGGGGCGGTTTCGATTTTGTGCGTTGCGAACCTCGACAACTCCGATGTGACCGTTTTAATAGACAGTCAAATTTTAGAGGCAAAAAAGGTGGGCTTTCACCCGAGCATCAATACCGAAACTTTGGTGTTTGCGACGAGCGCAATACCCATAATTTTGAACCACGCAAAAGTGAACTGGAAAATTATTTAGCCACCCACAATGGTGATTTCGTCATCGGTAAGCGGTTTAATGCTCGCAAGGTCGAACTCCATGAATTTCGTGGCGCGCTCTTTGTCTTCAGGTCCAAGTGGTTTATTCATCTTTACCAAGGCACCAATCCACCGTGCGTGTTCGCCGAACTTATCGTTGTGTTTTTGCCAATAGTGATACGGCAGATACATATTGCGCACCGTGTCGTCAAAAAAATCTTCCGTTTCAACAACCTGTTTGTGAAGCAACCGATTTAACTCTACGCGCTTTTTCGCCAGTTCTCCGACCTTGCTGGCGTCGATTGTGTCGCCGTATCGCACTTTTTGTTCGGCTAAAATAGATTTTTCACTGGCAATAAACCCATAGGTTGAAACAATTGTGCAGTTTCTTTTCATGGTGTCGCCGTCTTTATTCAGGGACACATTCAAATAATAATTCAAACGGCGCACAAGTTCCATTGTACCCGTGCAAATAACTGGATACTTGCCATCGTTAATAAGTGCCAAAATCTCGCTGGAACTATATCCGACGTGAAGATTATCTTCTTTTAGGTATTCTTTAAAATCGACCTCGGGCGGAAAGTTTCCATCAGGATAACTTTTCACAGACGGGTCATCGTTTTTTCGCAGTGGACGCGATGTATACTTTGTCGCATACGGTGCTGAAATTACAGACTCGTCGCCCAGCCTATTAATAGTTTCAATAACTTGGTCCGCGAAAAAGTTTTTGCCACCTTGGCTTGGACCAAAGATAATAATTGCTTGGGACATAATTTATTATAACATAAATCGTGCGGGCATCAAGCACTTTCGCGTTGGTTCGAGTTTGTATTTTCCCTATGAACAACAGGCGGGGTGAAAATCGCGGCCATGAGGGTCAACATCAGGCGCAAAATAGCGAACGCCAAAATGATGTAGCCTATGACGACCAAAAACACGACCCCGAACATATAGCCAAAAAACAACGCAAGCCCCGCCATAAAGAGGTTAAAGACCGCGCTTGCGATGGCAATCCCTGGTGTGATACCGTTTCCGAAAACAAAAACTCCGCCGATTGGAATGAACATGATTTTATTATCGCCAGGTTCGTGAAATTTATTCAATGTAACGCCGTATGTTAATTTGTTGTTGGGCATAGGAACTTGGCTCATAATGACCATGATAAGCGGTAACAAACTTAATTCCAAGTAGCCGATTTAGAGTTTTTTGCATCTCACGGGGGTTGCTTTCAGGGAAATCGGTGCGCCCGATACCCATAGCAAACAAAACGTCGCCCGTAAACAGACTGTCACCAATCAAATAGACGACACTTTTGGGGCTATGCCCTGGTGCCAAGATTGGTTTGATAACCATTTTTTCAACAACAATCTCGTCTTCCGAGGTGGGAGAAAAAATTGGGCAAGCAAACTCTTTTTTATAGTAGTCTATGTGATAGACATGGTCAAAATGCTCGTGCGTCAACAGTATTGCGCTTGGTTTTCGCTTGCCAAGTGCCTTTTTGACGTCATTTAAGGGCGCTCCTGCGTCAATTAGCACGATTGTGCCGTTTTCCTCGACAACAAAGGTGTTGCTGTCTATGTGACCAACAACCGCTTCTACTTTGATTTTATTGTTCATGCTTACATCATAATCGAAAAAGTTTTTTAAGTCTACCCCAAATTGCTTTTTGAAATACCGAGAGTACTACTTTTTCTTTTTGGAATAGCAAAAAACCATTACTATAAACCCGTTGACACGGCGAAATGTGTGGTGTATAATAACAAAATTCTGGTTCAACAGAAAAATTTGGCCCGTTAGCTCAGTTGGTTAGAGCGCTACCCTGTCACGGTAGAGGCCGACGGTTCGAGTCCGTTACGGGTCGCCAGACCGCAAGGTTCTGACAAAGTCAGGTTCTTTCGGGTCGCCAATGACAAAAAATTTTGACCTTGAAAGTGCCTTGAAGAAATTCAGGCCTTTTGACAAAGTAGAAGCCGAACACCTCGATAAAGTGTTGGCTTTTGTTGGGAAAGGCGAAGATTTGTTTACCCGAGAAAACAAGCAAGGACACATAGTTGGGTCGGCGTTCCTTTTTAACCGCGATTTGAGCAAAATTCTTTTGAATTTTCACAAGAAATTAAACAGGTGGAATCAGTTCGGCGGTCACAGTGACGGTGAGAAAAATACAATGTCTGTCGCAGCAAGAGAGTTACAAGAGGAATCTGGGATAACAAACTTTGAACCGTTATTAGGTGAAATTGCAGATGTAGAGTCCCATGTCTACCCCGCCAAGAACGGCGAGCCAGAACATATTCATTATGACATAAGGTTTTTCTTTGTGACGGATGAAGAAAAATTCCAAACCTCGGACGAAAGCAAAGAATTGCGTTGGTTTACGCTTGATGAGTTTAAAAACGAGAAAAGTAAAATTCTTGATTCGGATGATGCAAGGAAAAGACTCTTGGCAAAATGGCAGATAGCAATAGGTTAACCAGAATTTGACAATAACCATACTGTGACTATTGTCTTTGTGGTGGATAATTACAGTTGTACCTCGAACGGTACGATTATTTCGACCCTGAGATTTAAAAACGAGTTAGAGCGTCAGGGTCATATTGTTCGGGTTGTTTCAAACGATACTTACGGACCGAACACATATTGTTTAAAAACACGGCGTATTCCAATTGTGTCGTCCTTTGCAAAGCGTTGCAACATGACGTTTGCCAAGTTCAACAAACGTGTTGTTGCCGACGCCATCAAGGATGCGGACGTTGTGCATTTACTGCTCCCCTTTTATGTTCAGACCAAGACGTTGAAACTTGCACGCAAAATGGGTATCAACGTTACCGCGGCGTTTCACCTACACCCTGATAATGTTTTAAAAAACGGTGGCCTTAAAAACCCGCCTCCCACCATGACAAAGTGGGTGTTCGAGAGGTGGCGGAAGATTCTTTACGACAAAGTCGATGACATTCATTGCCCGTCGCAGTTGATTGCGGATGAACTGGTGAAACATAATTATACGGCGCGATTGCACGTTATAAGCAACGGAATTTCGGAAGAGTTCCAGCATATCGAGCGAGTCAGACCAAATGTTTGTCTTGCAAACCCGTTTCGGATTTTAATGGTTGGGCGATTTGCGTGCGAGAAACGTCAAGACCTCTTAATTGACGCCGTCGCAATGTCGAAATACGCGGATGTCATAGAGTTGACTTTTGCAGGCTCTGGACCGCTGGAGAAAAAACTTTGCGAGCAAGCAAAGTGCTTGCCAAACTACCCAATTTTTAAGTTTATGCTACAGAAAGAGTTGCATATGGTAATCAAAAAATCTGACATCTATGTTCACTGCGCGGATGTCGAGGTTGAAGGCATCTCGTGTATCGAGGCTTTTGCGACGGGGTTGGTGCCTGTGATTGGGGACTCTTCTCTATCCGCGACGAAACAGTTTGCGATAATGCCAGAGTCACTGTTTACCGCGGGCGATGCGGGGAGCCTTAAAGAGCGAATCGAGTTTTGGATTGAAAACCCAAAAAAGTTACAGACCGCAAGTTTGGAGTACTCGGAATTTGCGAAGGGGTTTACTATAAAAGAAAGTGCAAAAAAATTGGTGGAAATGTTTGAACAAAGCCGATTGACTTTTGAAAAAAAGTAGAATATAATGAAAGAACGCGGTGGGATTAGCTCAGTTGGTTAGAGCGCCAGATTGTGGTCCTGGAGGTCGGCGGTTCAATTCCGCTATCCCACCCCATTGTTCCCTGTAACAACCTGTCGCTTCGCGCCAGAACGTTGTGGGAACACTTCGCTCCGTGTTCCCGTAGCTCAGTTGGATAAGAACCCTGCTTCGCATGAACCTTTCCCTTGGTAAGAACCCTGCTTCGCATGAACCTTGTCCCCTTCGCTAAGTGAACATACGTTCCCGTAGCTCAGTTGGATAGAGCATTTGCCTTCTAAGCAAAGGGTCAGAGGTTCGAATCCTCTCGGGAACGCCAAAAAAGTGAGGTTAAAATACAAATCAATGGAATCAGCGGGCAAACTTCCATAAATGTTTTAGAATTAAGTCACACAGAACAAGAGTCCATTGCGGAAAAATTCTCTGAGGGTTGCACCGAGTACAAAAAACTAATGCTTGTACTTTGGAAAAACGGTATACCCACTTGGGCTGGTTGCTCTGGCCTTAAAAAGACTCACGACAAAAAAGAACTGAACCAGGGAGGAAGTGCGTATATATCTTTACGACTGCTATCAAAAAACAAGGAAAAATTAATTTCGTTAATGCACACAATGGGTGACGATTTAATAAAAATGAACTTCTCTGTTTCAAGCGATAAGGATACAGAAGTTGATTCGGTTGATTTTTATCACAACAAGCCAGGTAAAGAACTTTCCGACGAGGAGTCAGCACAATTTTTTACGTACATCAAAGATTCTTTCGAAAAGTCAATTAAAGGCTTAGAGTCAAAAAATATATCTAACCAAGCTGTCAAAATTGCGACGGACGCGATTAAAGATTTTCCAAATGAAAAATATCCCTCTTTTGTCGGTATTACGCAGGATAAAGGGAAACTAATAATCGACCTTGCCGATAGGCATTTGCAGATACAAGGAACTCCAACTTATGAAGAAATAAAAGAGTACTTGGAAAATTTAAAAATTGAAGAATGCGATATTGATTTATAACGC
>WQSK01000040.1 GCA_009787915.1 Bacillota bacterium | reverse complement strand
AAGGTCTTGGCGACATAGAATTTGCGTATTGTACCGAGTTCATGATAACAAACATGTACAAAACAACAACTATGGCTTCGATTGACAGTTTGCGCGATAGGTTGATGACTATGGGCGATTCCGTTGTTTGCGTTGGCGACCTTGAAATGGTCAAAGTTCACGTCCACACAAACACACCTGGGATTGCAATTACGGCTGCACTTAATTTGGGCGAGATGACGAAACTCAAAGTCGATAATATGTTGGAACAAAACCGCGAAATGCGCAAAGCCAACAAAATCGAGGACAAAGACCAAGGTATTGTTGTCGTTGCCGCGGGCGAGGGGCTTATAAATGTGTTCAAAGATTTGGGTGTTGATTATGTAATTAAGGGCGGTCAAACAATGAACCCAAGTGCCGAGGACATTGCCGAGGCTGTGAGGCGGGTTCATGCTAAAAATGTTTATGTTTTCCCTAATAACAGCAATATTTTGTTGGCGGCGAAACACGCACAATCTTTGTCAAAGAAAAACATCATTGTTATCCCAACAAAAACGGTGAATGAAGGGGTTTCCGCGTGTATTATGTTTGACCCAGATGCGTCTATTGAGGAAAACACCGAGCAATTCCTAAGCGCAATGGGTTCGGTCAAGAGCGGGTCGGTTACATATGCGAGCCGTAACACAAAAATGAACCGCTTTGAAATCAAAGAGGGTGAGATTATCGGTCTTGATAACAAAACTATTTTGGCGAAAGGGAATACTCCGAAAGTTGTGGCAACGACACTTATTACAAAGATGATGAGCGACGACATTACAAACGTGACCATGTTCTATGGCGCAGATGTTCGTGAAAAAGATGCGATGGGACTGCAAGATGAACTCATGAAAAAATTTCCGCAATGTGAAATCAATGTAATCATGGGCGGACAGCCGATTTATTATTACTTGATATCGCTTGAATAGAAAAAGGAGAAACAGAAATGAACGTACCACCATTATCACTATCGGTAAAAGCAAACGGATTGCTTTTTGTATCTGGGAGAGTTCCGCTTGATATGCAGACAGGTGTTGTTGAAACGGAAATAGGCAAAGCGACAAAACTTGCATTGAAAAATATGGATTCAATATTGAAAGACAATGGTTTGACTGTCGCAGATGTAGTAAAAACAACGATATTTCTGATAGACCTTGACAAGGACTACGACACGGTGAACGAGATTTACGCAAAACATTTTAAACAACCTTACCCAGCCAGAAGCGTTGTGCAGGTTTCAAAGTTACCACTAAATTCAATTATTGAAATCGAGTGTATTGCGAAACTAAACTAAAATATGTTCCCACACTCCGTGTGGTTTGCCAAAGCACTGGTCGTTGTTCCTGAATAAAAATTAAAAAATCATAATAAGCATTGTCGTGGAAAGATTTAAATTGGGCGGTGTCGAAGTCACGCACCTCACACACGACAGCAGAACGGTTAGGGAAGGCAGTTGTTTTTTTGCAATCGACGGTGGGAAGGAGAGCGGTGCCAAGTACATTACCCAAGCCATAGCCAAGGGCGCGGTTTTGGTAATCGCACAGAAAGATGCCGAAATTGAAAAACCTGCTGTTCCCGTTTTGTACGTCGATGATGTGCGGGAGAGTATGTCTTTGGCGGCAAAGCGTTTTTACGGCGACATTTGTGATAAGATGACAATCGTCGGTGTGACGGGGACGAACGGAAAGACGACTTGCAGTTATATTTTGAGGCATTTGCTCTCGAACAAAAAAGGTTACAAAGATATCGGTATTGTTGGGACTTTGGGCGCGTTTGTTGGGGAGGAGTGTTTGGAGTATGGACTCACGACCCCTGACCCGATTTTGTTGCATGAAACTTTTGCAAAGATGTACAAAATGGGGGTTAGAACCGTGGCTATGGAGGTCACCGCCCACGCGATTCACCTTAAAAAAATTGCAGGAATTGGATTCCGCGTTGGTATGTTTACGAACCTGAGCCAAGACCATTTGGACTTTTTTGGGACTATGGAAAAATATGGTAACACAAAAACAGGGTGGGTCAGTGGAAAGAGTGTTCAGCGACCTATATCAAATGCCGATGACGAGTACGGTCAGCACATAATTGGTGCGAGGCAGGATGCACTTTCTTATTCGCTCTCGGGCGTTACGGATTTGCGTTTTGACGGGCAATATACGAGTTTTAAAATTGGAAAGAAAAAATACAAGACCACGATGTCTGGGAATTTCAATGTTTCAAATATTTTGTGTTGCATGGCCGCGGCAAAAGAGTTGGGCATAAGCGACCGACAAATTCGTTCGCGGGTTAAAACTATTCCGCAGATTCCTGGGCGGTTTAATGTCTTTAGGGCAAAACGAGGTTTTAACATCGTTGTGGATTTTGCGCACACACCTGATAGTTTGGAAAAAATCTTGGGTGCTAGCAGGGGGCTTTGTGGGAAAAATGGGCGGTTGATTTCCGTGTTTGGATGCGGAGGCGACCGAGATAAAACCAAGCGCGAGATTATGGGCAAGGTTTCGGGAGAGCATGCGGACTTTACGATTATTACAAGCGACAATCCGCGGTCTGAAAGCCCCGAGGTGATTATGGCGCAAATCGAAGTGGGTGTGCGGTGTGTTTCGGAAGACTCTGATGATGAAACAAAATCGTTTAAAATTGTGCTCGATAGGTCGGAGGCTACGCGTGTGGCTTTTGACATGGCAAAAAAAGGTGACGTCGTTGTCATCGCAGGAAAGGGGGCGGAAACAACCCAGGAAATTAATGGTGTCTTTCATCCGTATAACGACATCGAAGTTGTGAGAAACTATATACAAGGTAAGTAACGAATGAAAGAAATCTTGTTTTATTTTCTTGGTGGTTTTGGTGTAGCGATTATTATTACACCTTTTATAATCTCGTGGTTGCGGAGGTTAAAAGCGGGGCAAGAGATTTTGCACTATGTTGATTGGCATGCGACAAAGTCAGGGACGCCGACAATGGGTGGGTTCATATTTATGGTACCGATGTTGTTGTTGGCACCGTTGCTTATATCGGGTGCAACTCCGCTTTCATTGATACTTTTGTTGGGTGCCTTTGGTTATGGAATCTTGGGGTTCTTGGATGATTTTTTGAAAATAAAGAATAAAAAGAATCTGGGGCTTAGGGCCTACCAAAAATTTATTGGGCAGGGCGGTATTGCAATCTTGGTTTCGGTGTTTTATTTTTTGGCTAACCCAGACGGTCAAATTTTCGTTCCGTTCGCGAATGTCACGTTCAATTTGTATTGGGGAATAATTCCACTTGCGATACTTGTAATGGTTGCGACAACAAACTCAGTCAACATCACAGATGGTGTAGACGGACTGGCAGGCAGTGTATCCCTTGTGTACCTCGTGGGCTTGTCGGTCATGATGACCATGGTGGCGGGCTTTGTTAATATGCCCGAGGTCGAAACATTTTTGTTAATAGCAGCGGTGACCATGGGGGCATTGCTTTGTTATTTGATTTTTAACACAAACAAGGCGCGCGTCTTTATGGGCGATACGGGGAGTTTATACCTCGGTGGACTCATAGCCCTTTTATCGTTGTTTTCGATGAATGTTTTGTTTTTACCGATACTTGGGATAATGTTCGTGTTAAATACCGCGAGCGACATCGCGCAGGTCGTGTATTTCAAACTGACCAAGGGCAAGCGAATTTTCCTAATGGCACCGTTTCATCATCATTTGGAAAAAAAAGGTTGGGCCGAAGCGCGGATTGTGTGGCTTTATTGTGCGATTACCGTGATTGCGTGCGTGGTTTGTGTGATTACACTTCTTTAAGGCGTCTTGCATAAGTATTAACTTGCTTGAACAAGCCACGCTTTCTGCATAAGGATATTAACGATAACTCGTTTTCTGTCAAACCACTTTGTTTAAGTGCTTTTTGTTTTAGGTCTTGTAAAAACAAAACTTGGCTCTCGGTTGCGGTGTCAATTGTGATGCCTGTGCTTTGCCATTCAAATGCAAGATTACAGTATTGTGTTAAAAATGGTTTTTTGTTTTCCATACAAAAATTATATTTTACGTGTTGCGTAAAAGTCAAGACTTTTTTGCGCATTGCGTAGATAATTCAGATATGTATTTTGATGTCAGAGTTTTTGGTGTTAGGTTGAAAGAACTTCGTGATGAAAAAGGAATCACGACTATTCAACTCGGAGAAGCACTTGGTGTAACCTGTGCGACAATTTCGCGGTGGGAGAATGGGCTAATTAACCCTACTGTTGATAGTATTTTTAGAATAGCAAAATATTTTCATGTTCCTGCTGGTTATCTCATCGGCACGGAAGAATTGTGATGTAATTTGTTTGACATGACATTAAAACATATGTTATATAATTAAGTATGATTAGAGATGAAGACGTAATCAAAAACAACAACGGCAAATACATGAAGCCGCACGAGAAAGTTTTGTACTGGTTGGCCATAGTCTTTGGCGTTGCCCTCGCAATCGCAGGTATTGTTATGCTCGCCATTGGGCTGAGTAATAGTAACCCTATGCTGTGGGGATGGGGGATAGGTTTGATTGTCGCTGGGATAATCGAAGTCATCGGTGTGGGTTTGCTTTTGTGGACCGAAGGTGTAAAGAAAAATAAAGGGGGAAATTAAAATGTTAGTAGTTACAACACCAATTTTGGAAGGAAAGAAAATCAGGGAATACAAAGGACCGCTCTTTTGTCAAGTCACACGCGGTGTCGGTGCTTTTCGGAGCATGGGTGCGGGTTGGAAAAACATGACAGGCGGGCGTTCGGCTGGGCACGAGAAATCGATTGTCGAGGTTCGTGCAACCGCTATGCAAGAAATGATTGAGGATGCAAAAGCAAAAGGTGCAAACGCAATTATTGATTTGAATCTTGACATTGAAATGTTGTCAGGGGATAGCCTTATCCTTTGCAAAGGTTACGGCACCGCGGTTGTTGTTGATTAAACACAATTCAACCACAGGTTGATGGACTTTTTGTGTGGTTGGTGATAAATATGGGGCATGGACAATGTAAAAATTGGTGCTTTCATCACAGAGCGCAGGAAAAACAAAAATCTAACCCAACTGGATTTGGCGGATAAACTGTCGGTAACCGTACAGGCGGTTTCAAAATGGGAGTGCGGGAAATGTATGCCCGATGTTTCGATTTTGCAATTGCTTTGCGAGATTTTGGATATTTCGATTAATGACTTGTTAAATGGCGAGGTGATACCGCTGGGCGAGAAAATCGTGCAGGCGGAAAAACAAATTGTGAACTTACTAAAAGAACGTCAAGACAGAATTAAAAGGACGTTTCTTGGGGTGTCAATAATGATTGGTATCAGTTTGGTTGTTAGCGCGCTTTTCTTTCTGACTGTTCACCTTTTGGTTCCAAGTTATGTTGAAACTTGGCGGTCAGTCGTACTTGTTATAGTCGTAACTTTGATTGCGACCGCATGGGTTGAACTTGACTTGTTGGTAGAGCGCAAGATTTTAAGTAAACTAAAAAAGTAGTTGCTTAACAATTTCTTTGAATTGGCGACCGCGGTCGGTATAGTCGCGGAACATATCAAAACTTGCACACCCAGGGGATAATAAAACTATGCTCGCGTTGTCGTTTTTGGCGTATTCGCGGGCTTTTTTTGTTGCGTCCTTAAGGTCATCACAAATAACTGCTTCTACATCAAGGTTTTCAAACGATGCGGAGAGGATTTGTGTTTTTGATTCACCAAAGATAAAAACGGCTTTTACATTCTTGGGCATGGTCTGGAAAAAAGATGTAAAGTCCTGACCCTTGGCAACACCGCCCAAAAGCAAGCAAATGTTTTCGTTCGGAAAAGTTTTTACCGCCGCCAAAACCGATGCGGTGTTTGTGGCTTTGCTGTCGTTGTAAAAAGAAATACCGTCTTTTCTGGAAACAAATTCAATGCGGTGCTCTTGGTTTATTTTTTTGTAAGCCGCCATTACGTCCTCTTGGGTGATGTCCATGCCGATTTCTTTGCAAGCCGCGATTACGGCGTTTACGTTTTGTTCAATGTGCGTGTCGCCCCCGAACCAAACGGTGTGCCCAAGGTTCATCTTGCTAACAATAGGGCAGTCGCGGTTCACGATGTTGACTTTGCCCGCGATTCGGGACTTGCAAGCAATGTACTCGTGCATATTTCCGTGGCGGTCAAGGTGGTCCTCGGTAATGTTTAACAAAAGCGAAACGTCAGGCTTGAAATGTCGCGGCGGAATCTCTAGTTGAAAAGAAGAAACCTCGACAATCACCACGCGCCCTGGGAATTCGTGGGCGACACTTGTTGTTGGGGTGCCAACGTTCCCGCAAAGCACGCTGTTCGGAATAAGTGCGTGCAAGAGGTTCACAACGGTGGTTTTGCCGTTCGTCCCCGTGACGCCGATGACAAATTTGGGTTTAAAACCCCCGTCGGGTGACCTACTGCATGAAAACCCCCCGTCGCTTTGCGACACCCCCTTTAGGAAAGGGGGAATGGATTCAGATGTCCGAGAAAATTCCCCCTTTATAAAGAGGGTGCCCGAAGGGTGGGGTTTTTTGTCTACGTTTTGCGCCTCAAACGCCAAGTCGAGTTCCGACGTGACCTTTATCCCTGGACTAACTACGCACAGGTCTATATGCTCGTCAAACACTGTGACGTTGTGACCTTTTGATTCTAAAAAACTTTTGGCACTGCGACCACTTGAGCCAGAGCCTAAAACAAGAACTTTCATGTGATATATATACGTTGCAAAGTGGTACAGGTGTGCTAAAATAGATTATGTCAAAAATTTTTGGTAAATGTGAAAGATGTGACAATGAAGTGAGTATTGAAAATGACGCTTCAAGTATTTTTTGCAAAAGATGTGGAACAAGAATCTATATTGCCGAAATAAAAAAACAAAATGAACTGCCAAAAGAAGAAAAAGATTCTACGTTAGTTGATGTTATGTGGTTTGCAGCGATTGTTGAATCTTTTCCAGGAATAATTACTTTACCTATATTTTTCTTTTGGAAACTTAAAAATAGGTCAAGCACATGGATACGGTTAATAGTGTTCTTGTCAGTTGCTGTGGGTACTTTAATTTATTCGACGGTTGGGTTAATAAACAGAGGTGTGAATTTCCCAGAAATCGCAGTTTGGATTAGTTTTGTCATTGGATTATTTTGTCTTGTAAGGGTTGCGTTCGATATTTATGCTTTGCGAAGGGATAATTTTCCTAAACGGTCTAGTTCAAAGTAAGGTGGGGTTCTTCATATACATAGGTTGTGTTAAAAGTCGGCGAGTCATCGAGTGGTGGGGGAATCTCTGTTTCAAAAAAGCGAAAGGACTCTAAGTCTAGAACCTCCCGCACAAAAAAAGAAGCCAAGCCCGTTGATATGGGTGCTTTTATCACGCGCATCAATCGTTTAAAACCAAAATATATGGACCTTGGGCTTTTGGTGGCTGTGGTTGTCATGGCGTTGTTTGGGCTTGTAATGGTTTTTAACGCGAGCAATTACAACTCAATGATTCATCACGGCACGCGGTTTCATTACCTCACGAGCCAAGCCATTGGGTTTTTATTGGGTGTTATTTTGTTGTCTGCGACATACATGATTCCGTTTCAAAAGTACCGCAAGTTTTACATCTGGATTTATGCGATTGCGGCGGTGTTGCTTGTTTTGGTTTTTATCCCAGGCATTGGGCAGGAACGTCTTGGGGCACGTCGGTGGATTGGTATAGGTGGTTTTACTATGCAGCCGTCGGAGGTCGCCAAGTTTTCGTTCGTAATTTTTGCGGCGGCGGTTGCTAGTGGGGTGAAAAATCGGTCTGGAAAAACCCCCGACGCTATCGCTCTCGACAACACCGCGACCCCAAATGTTTTGTCGTTAAAACAGACATTGCTAATCCTTGGTTGCGGGTTGGCGTTTTGCGGACTGATTTTGCTAGAGCCAAACCTGTCGATTACCCTCGTCATGGGGATGACGGTTTTTACAATGTTGTTTTTGTGCGGGGCAAAACTCAAACACCTTGGGATATTTATTACCCCCGCGCTTATAGCCTTGCCCGTTATGCTGATTGCCGAGCCCTACCGAATTCGCCGACTGTTGGCGTTTATCGACCCGTGGGCGAACCCAAAAGATGAAGGCTTCCAGTTAATCCAAAGTTTGTTCTCTTTGGGCAACGGGGGATTGTTCGGTGTCGGTTTTGGGAACAGCACGCAAAAACATATGTTCCTTCCGTTTTCCGAGAGTGACTTTATCTTTTCGATTATCGGCGAAGAATTTGGTTTTATCGGCGCGATGTTGTTTATGGCTTTGTTCGCGTTTATCATTTGGCGGATTTTCAAAGTCGGGCGCGAGTGCAATGATTACTTTGGCAAGTACATATGCTTTGGGGTTGCGACCGTGATTTTTATCCAAAGCGCGGTCAACCTAGCCGTCGTGACGGGAACAATTCCGCCTACGGGCGTGCCTCTGCCGTTTATATCGTTCGGGGGGACATCACTCGCCGTGTGTATGGCTGCGATTGGGATAGTGCTAAATGTTGCCAAACAGAATACACATCGGTTATACTTGGAACATGAATAAAGGTATTGTGATAAGTTGTTTTGCAGGCTTGGGAAAAACCACGGTCGCAAAGAAGTATTCTAATGTTTCAGATTTTCGTATTTTTGATTTGCAAACTTCAGCGTTTCGGCGTGATCCAAATATCAAACTTGATAATTACGAAGCCCAAAAAGGTTTTGTTACAAACATAACTAACCCAGCGTTTCCGCAAAATTATTTGGACGCACTTGAAAAGGCTCGTGCCGAAAACGATGTTGTGCTTATAACAATGTCGCCAGATATCAGGGAGTTATTGGAGCAGAGGGATATTTCTTATACTTTGGTGCTTCCTGAAAAGACGGATTCGTTTCGTGAGAAACTTGTTGCTCGGTGCAAGGTACGTGGTAACAGCGAATCGTTCATAATTGAGTTGGTAAGATATTTCGACAACATGAGTCGCGACCAAAAAGATTACAAGTGTAAACTCCTTATAATCAAAGAGAATCAATTTTTGGAAGATTTGTTGTTGGAACAAAAATTTATTACTCGGGCTATATAATCGAAAACGATGGGCAGGTTTCAAGGGCTTTGCGACCGTATTCGTTCATCTCATCCCACTTTTTGTAAAAAGCATCCAGGGTCTTA
>WQSK01000039.1 GCA_009787915.1 Bacillota bacterium | reverse complement strand
GTTATAAACAACAAAAGCCATCCCCCACGCAACCGCGAAATTAATCCACGCGGTCGAGAGCATGAATTTTGTTCCAAACCTACGGCGTATAGCCAAAAGCGCAGGCACACACGGAGTATAAAGCGCAACAAAAACGGCGAAACTTATCATCCCCGCCGTTGTCAAGCCCAATGCCGAAACCCCGAAACCCATAATGGCGGCCAGAATCATTTCTTTTCCTATCAACCCCATTGCGAGGCTCACAATAACCGCCGCACTACCCAGCCCGATTGGCACGAATATCGGTTCAAGAAACCGTGCACCCCTTAGCAACAATCCGAAATACTCCAGAAGGTGTATCACAAATATTACGAAAACCAGCGCGGTTGACACCCTATAAACAAAGTGCGCTATGTCAAAAAAAGTTTGTTTCAAAAAATCCCAAACGCCTATGTTTCTAAGTTTCGGGACAGTTAGTACTTTGTAACCGCCAAGTACAACCCCAACCATAACCGCAAACAGATACAAAAAGACAATCCCGAACAACCCAAAGCCGAGCATCTTGAACACGATATAAACAAACACGGGCAACTTGGCACCACACGGTATGAACGTCATAAAGCGAACAATGGCCTTGTCGTAATCGGCACGGGTCATGTTGTTGGCGGGCTCGGGGCAACCTTGTTTTCCGCACTTGCCTCCGCCGCACGCGGTCACCCCAAGCGTCGTACACCCAAACCCGAGGACAAACCCACTGTTTTGAAACATACTGACAATAGCCAACATCAAGGCTACCATTGGGAGTGTCGAAAAAAACGATGAAAAAACCGCGGCATAAACATCCCAAAGTTCGCCAAAAAACTCGGTCACCTTAATTCATATGAGAGAATTTTTACTTATTATTCTGGTGCGACAAGGTTGCCCATGCGTTCTTGGACTTTTTTGTGTTTTGATTTCGCAAGACGATAGTTTTCAAACCTAACATAAAGTGCCGTTGTAACAAAAATTGTACTAAACGTCCCTGCCACAAGTCCAAAGAAAATCGGTAGTGCGAATTCGCGAATCAATGGCACACCGATGAACGACATTGCCAAAACTGGAACCATTGTTGTGAGCGTCGTCGAAACCGTACGTGCGAATGTTTCTTTGATTGCGCTGTCCACAACTGCTTCTGGTTCAATTTTGGCACCTGAATCACGGAGGACTTTTTCCTTGCGCCTAATTCGGTCGAACAGAACAATCGTGTTGTTAAGCGAATAAACCACCATTGTAATAAGTGCCGCCACGAAACTATAGTTCACCTGAATCCTAAATATTATAACAAGCGCACACACAACCAACGCGTCGTGGATAAGACCAATCATTGCGGCGACACCGCTTGTGAATTTGAATCGGAACAACATATAAATCAAAATCGCGATAAGGGTCACTGCGATAGAGATAAATGTCATCATGATACGCTCGCCCGAAGCGGTGGCGGAAATTTGTTCCGCGTTCCTGATATCAACCGTGCGCCCGTCTGCCCCAATAAGGCGCCTGATTTCATTGCCTGTTTCTTCCATATCCACACCGCCGCGCAACTGGAACATAACGGTCAGACCAAGACCCGTTTCGGTCGCCTCAGGCATACGGATTTCAAAAGAAATATTGTTTTCACGCAAATATCTCTCCACCGCCTCGCGCGCATCATAACGGTCCTGCCTTGCATCGTCGCCCGTAAAGTTTGTGGCTTCGACAACACCACCACCCGTGAACTCAAGCCCCAAATTAAAACCAACAGATGGTATAGACAACAAAATAAGACCGATGAAAATAATAACAAGAGGCGCAATAGCATACCATTTGCCCTTGGCGGCGATTTTTGTTTCAGGACTATGGAACTTTGCCCACATCTTGTCGTTTTTGTCCATTAAATCTTTGTAAACTACTTTTGGGTTTTTCATTTGCTACCCCCAAGGTTCAATTTTCGTTTGACTGTCGGCTTTGGTGTTTCAGAAACCGTGCCAGTTTCGGCAATGTACGGATTTGTGTTCACAAGGCGCAAACGCTTTGGGTTGTTCGGGTTAATGCGAAGGTAAAGTTTCGCAAACGACCTCGTAAGAACCAAAGAGCAATACATCGAAATAATAACACCAAGCATAAGTGTTATAGCAAAACCTTGTATCGGACCCGTTCCTAAGAAAAACAACACGGTGGCACCGACTATTGTCGTGATGTTCGCGTCGAAAATCGTCCAGAGGGATTTTCTAAAACCATTTTGCACCGACACGGACATACGCTTGCCACTTCGATATTCGTCTTTCATAGCCTCGAAAATAATAATGTTCGCATCCACCGCCATGGCAAGGGATATTATAATCCCCGCAATACCAGGCAGGGTCAATTGCACCGCAGGCACAATCGCAAGTGCACCCATAAACAAAACCATGTAAATAATCAGCGACAAGTTGGACAAAAGCCCAAGGTCACCGTATCTAAAGAACATAAACAAGAACATGAAAACAATCCCTACGATGAGGGCAATCAAACTCCCTGTAAGTGCACCTTCCCCGAGGGTTTGGGGGATATTGCTTGTTTCCGAAATCTGTAATCTGACCTCGAAAAGACCCGATTCAATTTGCAGTTGGAAATCCTCGGCACAACGACGTGTTGCAGGCGCACCCGAACCATCCCTATGACCGCCAAGCGTTATAAAAGTCGTATTGTTTGCACCCGCAGCGGTGTCTTGGACGTTGATTGGTCGCCATTGTTGCCCATTCCGATATATATAGGTCGTACCGCCTTGACCAACTTGTTGAATCATGTTTCTAAAGTTCCGACCGCCCTCGTTTGTAAATGTAAGCAAAACACCCCATTCAAAATTTGCACCTTGGTGTATAGCAACAGAACTTATATCCGCGGCAACTACGTGTATATCGGTTGGGCTTAGCCTAAAGTCCAAAGTCGCGGGGTCACCGATTGCGGCAAAAATCTCATCCGCCTCGTCAAGACCTGGAACCTCTACACGTATTCTTGCATTTCGTCCCTCGCCTTGGATTTGAACCGTTGCTTCTACAAACCCTGCACTGTTAAGTGCGTTTTCCAAACGTGTTCTTGTCGCACGGACAGCCGTTTCATCGGGGTGCGGGTCACCTGGGTTCTGGGGCTCGACATCAAACACAGCCAAAATTCCACCCACAAGGTCAATCCCCATGCGCGATTCAATTGCACCTGCGAAACCGTTAAAGCGTGTGGTTGTAAAAGGAACTCTGAAGTTGACAAAAATCATTGCTACCCCAACTGCGGTCAGCAACCCAATTACACAGAACTTAATTATCGCCCCTCTTTTTGTCATCATTCACCAATACAGACTAAAGCATATACCAACGCATTGCCCAAGTCAATATGATTATTGACAACTTGAAAAATTAAAGTTCTCCAAGATTTTTTGCTTCTTCGTTAATTTCATCTTGCAGTTTTGCATGGTCAGGAAATCCTGCCTCTTCAAATCCACTGTTATTAGAGTTAGGTTCAAAACCCGACCATACTCCGCCGCTGACATAGTTGTTCGCCAAGTTGCCCATTGCTTCTTCCTGAGCGCGTTTCCAAATATCCTGACCGTCCATTCCCATTCCGTTTTCCAAGCACATAATAAACCTCTCTTTTCTTTAAATTTTGACACAATCATTATTACACAAAAGTTCGGGTTTGTCAATATAAAAACCACCCTTTAACTCTCCGCCTGCGATAACGATGTTTTTGCTATAGTCTGGCTTCCCCAACAACCCTGTTGCTTTTCCCTTTTCAAAAATATCGTTTATACCATGCCCGTTTTTCTTAAGTTCATCATCCAAGTGCCACAACTCCCACGGCCAGCGAAATTGCCACCAATCAATGTCTGCCCGACAACTGGTTTCTCTACAATCCGAGGTCAACTTGACACTTGTGTTCGGATGTTTTTTATTAAACTCCTCGAGTCGGTCGACAAGGTAACGCAACTCACCCATTTTTGACGAGGTCAAAAGTTTAACCTCGACATTTTGTGTTTTCATAAATTGTTTAAGTTTCATATAATCAGGCTCGTTTGATTCGCGCAAATCATCTATTGTTATTGTAACAACAAGGTCGTCACCAAATTTTTCACGGAGCAATTCAATCTTTGCATCTTCACGAAACAATCTGCCACTTGTGTGAATTTCAAACTGGTCAAACATTTTGCGGTGTTTTTGCACCGAGTCTGTGATTGTTTCAAAAGTTTCAATTGGATAAAGGCTTGGCTCCCCGTTGCCCGAGATTACAAAACGGTTAAAGGAATAGCCCAGTTTTTCAAAATCAAAAAGGTGTTTTGGCAACAAGTCCAATCTATCATCCTCGGACACAAAGTTGGTGTGCGACTTTGCATTACAATGCCTGCAAGCCTTATCGCACTCATATGAACCCAACACAAGTGATAATTGTTTTAACCTCATTAGTCACCACTATAACATAGTTTTTCATAAATTACAATATGTTTAACGGAGTTTGTACCGCCCTCGTAACACCATTTAGAAAAAACAAAGTCGACCTCGCCGCTTTGACAAAATTGTTGGATTTTCAAATTGACAATCGTGTCGATGCCCTCTGTGTCTTAGGCACAACAGGTGAAGCCACAACTCTTTCTTTCGACGAAAAAATTATGATAGCAAAGTTTTGCCTCGCCCGTGTTGGCGGACACATCCCGATTATCTTTGGTATCGGTGGCAACAACCCAACCGAGATTACCAAACTTGGTCTTGCACTTAAGGACATAGCAAGTACTGACAAAGAATTTCAGATATCTGTTATGCTTACCCCGCCTTATTACAACAAATGCACCCAAGCCGCCGCCGTCAAATATTTCCACCAAATCGCCGATGATATTGGGCTCCCCATGATTGTTTACAATGTACCAGGGCGTGCAGGTATGAATTTGGAACCTGCTACCCTAAAAAAAATAGCAACCCACCCACTGGTTGTTGGTATTAAAGAAGCCAGTGGCTCTATGTCACAAATAATAGACGTCGTAAATTCATGCCCCGACATTTCGGTCTATTGCGGAGATGATGCGCTTAGCCTCCCTTGCTATGCCGTTGGATGTCGAGGCGTTATATCGGTTGCATCAAACATACGTCCTGTTGAAACAAGAGAAATTTGGCGAACACACGATGCGGAATTGTTTATGTCGGAACTCCCGATATACCGCGCCTTGTTTTGCGAGGTCAACCCAGGTCCAATAAAGTACGCTTTGTCACTTAAAAAATTGTGCAGCCCAGAAGTCCGCCCCCCATTGACTATTTTGTCGAAACAAAGTATACTGCAACATGGCTTTCGTAAGTTTTTCGTCCCAACAAGTGGTTAAAAACACTACTCAAATCAGCAACACCTTTATCGAGGAATATTTTCACGAGAGCGGGGATAGCATCCGCGTTTATTTGTATGGTCTATATATGTGCGGTTCGGCAAACAGATACGACAATACCCTTGAACACTTTGCGCAAAAACTTTTAATGTCAACCGATGATATAAAACAAATCTTTATATATTGGAGTGGTTTGGGACTCGTCAATATATTGTCGTCAGAGCCTTTCATTATTGAATACCTGCCCGTAAAAACAGGGATGACAAAAATCAAAAAGTATTCTGAAAACAAGTACGCGGATTTTAACTCCGCAATGAACGCCGTCATAACAGGTCGCATGATTACCCCAAAAGAATATCACGAATATTACGGATTTATCGAATCAAAACACTTTGAACCCGAAGCCCTCATAATGGTTGCGAAATATTGTGTTGGTTTAAAAGGCGCAGATATTTCTTATGGGTATATTTTAACCGTCGCTGGCAACTGGGCAATCAAGGGTATCCGCACCGTCGAGGCGGTCGAAGAAAAATTAAAAGACCAAACTGACCAATCTAACGTTATTACGGCGGTTTTGAAAAACCTTGGTTCAAAACGAATTGCAGAACCTGGAGATTTTGAACTTTTGGCAAAGTGGCTCGATATGGGTTACTCTGCTTCTGTTATTGAAAAGGTCGCAAAGTCGGTTCGCGGGAGCATCCAAAAACTCGACACCGCAATAATGAAGTATTTTGAACACAAATTGTTTGAACAAACCGAAATCGATAACTTTCAAAAGACCTCAAAAGACCTTGTTACCTTTGCGCGTGAACTTAATAAAAAAATCGGTGTTTATTACGAAATGGTTGACCCAATTGTGACCGAGTACATAATTCCGTGGACAACACTCGGGTTCGACCGTGAAACCCTTTTGTATATCGCGGGTCATTGTTTTAAGACCTCGCGCCGAACCCTTGCCGATATGGACAATCTTATCCAAAAGTTCTACAAACAAGGAATCACAACTATCAAAGCAATCCACGATATGTTGAATGAACACCTTGCGGTTGACGGGGCAATTAAAAAGTTGCTTGAATCCCTCGACCTATCCCGCGGAGTCGCACACATTGACCGCGACTTTTACGGGACTTGGACGAACGAGTGGAATTTTACAACCGACATTATCGACCATGTTGCGACACTCGCAAAAGGTAAAACTTCCCCTATGGCGTATATGAATAAAATCTTGGCAAGTTATCGAGAGAAAAAAATTACAACCCTCGAATCCGCAAAAAAGGACAACTATGCCCCGCCGACCCTGACCGTAAAGCAAAACTATACAAAACACAATTATACAGACGAGCAATATAAAAGTTTGTTTAAATCTTTGGATGAGGTAAAATATTGATATGAACTATACAACCGAACACGCAAAACGCGACGCAGAATTTTTTAAGGCATTTGCAAAGGACCGAACTTTGGACCGCGCGACGTGGAACAAAAAAAATCCAATCAAAGCAACCAAAGACTCCACCGTCAAAGGCTTCACCGATGTACCTCGGGATTTTACCAATGTTGTTTCACCGTCCCCACTTCATAAAAAACTGTACACGGCTCTTTCAGGCTTTTGCAAAAAGTTCCCCAACCAACAACCGCCCAACCTTTTTTTATCAGGGAGTACAGGGGCTGGGAAAACCTACACCGCCAAGGTCGTCGCCAACATTTTGTTAGACCGCGGATTTGATGTGCACTTTACAACCGCGTTTGGCATGGTTAATGACTTTCAAAAATATGTGACAAGTTTCGGGCGCGACAACCACCTAATTGATAACCTCCTTGAGTGCGACATTTTGGTTATCGACGACCTTGGCGCCGAGCCAACAATCCGTAACGTCACAATGGAACACATCTATAATGTTATTAATGAACGCTTGTCAGGTAACAAACCGTTTATAATTACGTCGAACCTAAACCCAAAACAAATTGACGAGTGCTATGGTCAACGTATTGCAAGCCGTATCCTCGGGAACACGACAACAAGTATCGAACTTGTTGGCATAGATTTGCGCTTAGAAAAAACTACTTAATAAAAACACGGTTTGGGTTGCTAACTCGGTTGTTTCACCAAGTATGCGCTCTGCCCACTCGGTGATTCTTGGCAACCAAACCGTAAACATCAAAATTGCAAAAACAATATTCAAAACAAATCCAACCGCCATTCCAATCAGCATCGCCCTGGAACGTTTTGGAAATCTGTCGCGCCACAGTAAAACCAAAATAAGTGTAATAATCCAGGAAAACGCTGTAAGCAAAAACCCTACGAACCCCCAGAGAAATCCACCCCTATCAATGGGACTCACATGGGTATGGCGTGCGTCTTGACCTTGGAACGGATTCGGCCCGCCAACCTGACTTTGTTCAAACACTTGGTCATCTTTTGAAACGCGTGTTCCGCAAATGGAACAAAAGGTTGCCCCTCCGTCCAATGTTTTTCCGCAACGACTGCAATACATACCAAAAGTATATGCCCTAAGCCTTCAATAGTCAACGAAACAATTGAAGAAGCCACGACATTTGTTTAAGTTCCAAACGGAGTTGCTTCCAATTCGGCAGTATCGTCCCAACAATCGCCCAAAAGTTTTTTGTATGGTTAAACTCCAAAAGGTGACAGAACTCGTGCACAATTATATAGTCCACCAATTTTGGTTTTAACATAACCACGCGCCAGTTAATCGCGATATCTCCATTAAGCATACAAACACCCCATCGTGTCTTATTATTGTTCATCGTAATGTCACCGCACTTTAGTTTTAGAACACCAGAAAAATACGCGCACCGCTCTGCAATGATATCCTTGGCACTGTCCTTTAGATATTTTTCCACGCGTTTAAGAATTTTTTCCTGCGGAATTTTTGCGGGAATCAAAAGAGCCGAATCCTCGCGCGTTATTGTTTTTATTTTTGTCGACACCACGGGGACAAGTTCCGCACCAAGATACAAAAACGTATTATAAGACGCAGCGTTTTTTGATATATAGTTGTTTGCCAAAACCGCAGCCTTTCTTTGCGCAATCCAGTCGCCACGGCTTTTGATAAAATCAAAAATTCGCCTATCGGGCATGTCCAAAGGGGCTTTAACAATCAACTCTCCATTAGGGTCAACGTGTATCGACAAAGTGCTTCTTTTCATTCTGTAAATGTTTGCTGGATTTACCATAATTAAAAGTAATTCAATTGCATTGACTTGTGCAAGCAACTTTTGGTATTCTTTATACATGAAAGGTGATTACCTTAGAGGAAATGTTGAAACTATACTCTTAAAGTGCTTGCAAGAGCACGAGGAATTGTATGGTGGTGAAATCACAGATATCATATATACGGCTTCCGAGGGTACCTATAAGTTAAAGCGCCCCACAATGTATTCCGCGCTTAAAAGGCTTCAGGATAAAAAATTGGTTTCAGTCAGACGCGAGGACAGCCCTATAGGCGGAACCCGAAATTATTATGCCCTAACAAAACAAGGTCACGAATATTTGTCGGGCGGAAAGTTTGACTGGGTTTATTCCAAGTTGCTGATTGACAACCTTATTTTGAACAAGCGTTCAAAGTCCAGCGGTCTTGGCGAGGACGAGGAAGAAACCACCGTCACAACAACGACTACTACGATAACAACAACAGAGGAAGAAACACCGCTTATTGTCCCTGCCCCAGACCAAGTGTACATTGAACCCCTAGCACCTATAGAGCCCCCAATCATTAACGAGCCACAACTGTTGCCAATCGCAGAAGTCGAAGCCGATAAAGTAGAAGAATTCACAAGTGTTCTTGCAGGACACGTTG
>WQSK01000038.1 GCA_009787915.1 Bacillota bacterium | reverse complement strand
TGCCGACCGTTGTTGCCCCCAAAAAAGCATCCCCACACAAGAACACATTTTTCGGCAGGTTTTCTGGCACGTCTGGGTCTTGACCAATCGCAATGACAATAAGGTCCTCTTTGAATGCACCCAGGTCATCAGGCGGAGTATTGAAAACAAAATCTACACCCGCCGATTCTGCGAGGGCTACCTCGGATTTCAAGGCACGCATTTCTTCGCGAGATTTGCGGTAATAAACCGTTGCCAAACTCCCGCGCTCTCTTGCTTCAATTGCACAATCTATTGCCGTATCACCGCCACCGATGACAGCCACAGATTTTGGGCGTATATCTTTTTCCAAAAAATCTATTGCAAAACAAATTTTGTCGCTGTGGGTGTCAAAGTTTTTCAAACTGCGATTTTTTTGCGTACCTGTGGCGATTATGACCGCATCGTATTTTTTTGCCAAAGCACCAATCTCGCCCAAATCAACGGCGGTGTTATACGTTATATCAAGGTTTTTTGCCATGCGCAAAATCGCATCTTTGTTGATTCGGCGCGGCGGTATGAGGTGCACAAGTCCACCTGCGCGACTTGAACGTTCAAAAACTTTTACCGCAAACCCGATGCGCGCAAGTTCTCTTGCTGCGCTAAGACCTGCGGGTCCTGCACCAATTACAAGGGCGGTTTTTTGGGAATCTTTTTTCACACAAGGCATATGTGTCAGAGTATATAGACTCATGAAAAAAAATGCAAGAAAACCACGCGTCGCAATTGTTGGGGCGACGGGGCTGGTCGGGCGGGCGTTTGCACGGGTTTTGACCGAGCGCAACATAAACGCCGAGTACATTTTGTTTAACACAAAAGGCGGGGCAGAGGTCGAGATTTGTGGGCAAACTTTGGTCACATTGGCACTAACCGAAGATTCGGCACGCGCAACAAAAGTTGACTATGCACTGTTTTCCGCGGGAGGGGATGTGTCTTTGAAGTACTCGCCGATTTTTGCAAGTAACGGGGCGGTAGTCATTGATAACAGCAGTGCCTTCCGCCGTGACGCAGACAAAATTTTGTGCGTGCCAGAGTGCAATGCGGGGGAACTTGCTTTAATCAAAGACAGCGCGATTATCGCGAATCCAAACTGCACGACCATTGCCGCGGTTGTTGCATTGAAACCACTTGACGACGCATTTACTTTGACGAGGGTCGTTTATTCGACGTATCAGGCTATTTCGGGTGCAGGGGACAACCCCCAATTCAAATACCCAATCGAAAACAATGTTATAACGCACATCGATGGCGAGGAAGAAAAAATGGTTTTTGAAACCCGAAAGATTCTGGGGCGAGAAAATATTGGTGTTTCATCGACTTGCATACGCGTGCCTGTGAAAAATTGTCATACTATTTCAATCAATGCCGAGTTCCCAAAACCCGTTGATATCGAGGTTGCAAAAAACCTGCTAAGAACCGCACCTGGTGTTGTGTTCTTGGAGGAGGGTGTTTTGCCAATGCCGATAAACGCGGATAATAAGGACGAGGTTTTTGTTGGGCGGTTGCGTGTTGACGAGTCAAGACCAAATGCAATCAACATGGTCGTTGTTGCCGATAATGTTAGAAAGGGGGCGGCGACAAACGCCGTGCAAATATTGGAATGCTTGATACGCTCTTGACGCATTTGGGGCTTCTGTTTTGTTTTACGGGGGTCGTGACTATGATTATATTTTTTATTGTTCGTGGATAAAAAGGTTGACATTCGACAAAAATCGTGTATGCTTTTTAAATATACCTCTGTTGCCCTTGAAAGGCTGAAAGGCTGAAAGGCTGAAAGGCTGAAAGGCTGAAAGGCTGAAAGGCTGAAAGGCTGAAAGGCTGAAAGGCTGAAAGGGGGTGGGAGGTTTTTTAATGCAATTTTTATTACTGTATAATGGTTATTTCAACGGGTATGAAAATGGTGGTACAGGTTGGACTTTTGAATCAATAGTAGCTCTTGTGGTGGGAGTTGTTATTCTTGTCGTCGGATTTTTAATTTGGTGTAAAATTTCACAATGGAATGATGAATCAAAAGTTGAACAAGAGCAAAAAAAGCAAGAAGCCCGTGCAAAATTAGAAGAGTTTAAATTGTTAAAGGATAAGAAAGGAATAACCGTAAAGCAATTTCTTATTGACAACAATATCTCGATTGGGAGTTCGTATCCAGATTGGAGCGACGATTTAAATCCAAAAAAATATTGCACAAAATGTGAAAACGCCCCTATGGTTACACAACCTCAAAAAAAAGTTGGAACAGGTGTGTTCAAAACAAAAGAAACAAGTTACAACAGTAACAGATACGAAACAAAAGAGAAGTTTGATTATTATAACGTATACAAATGTGGGCATTGTGGACATACCGTTGAAAGCAAGGATTCCATAACCACATGGTTTCAGGACACATAATTAAAATCCGCACTTATAACAATTTTTTCGACAAAACAAGACACGTCAAGGGGCGTGTCTTTTGGTTATAGTCACCTTACAAAAGGAGGTGGCAAAAATGCAAGTACGTTCACGCGTTCACAAGAACACGTTGTTCATTTCTTTGGACGGCGAACTTGATGAATACACCGCAGAATACACGCGCGTAAATCTTGACAAGGCGATGACCGTTGCCCAGAGTGCGCAAATAATTATCGACCTCGCAAATTTGCGGTTCATGGATTCCACGGGGATTGGGGTTTTGATTGGCCGCTATAAAAAAATGAAGGACAAAAATATCCCTATCTATATTGCGAACCCAAGTACTCAGGCCGAGCGCATTTTTAAAATGACGGGTCTGTATTCAATAATGCCACGTCGTGACGGAGGAGTAACATATGCCTAATCAAAGTAAAGGAGCAAAAACCATGAAAGAAACTAAAAGAGAAATCATGAACTCGATGAGGTTGGAACTCGACGCCGTGAGCAGTAACGAGAGTTTTGCGCGGACTGCGGTGGCGGCCTTTGCTGGGCAGTTGGACCCGACGGTTGACCAAATCAACGACCTAAAGACCGCGATTTCCGAGGCCGTCACAAATTGTGTTGTTCACAGCAGTACAAAATCGGTTTTAATCGAAGCCAAACTTTGGCGCGAGTCCAAAAAGCAGGGTATCTCTGTGACGGTCACAGATTTTGGTATTGGAATAGCAAACATTGATAAGGCACTTGAACCTTTTTATACAACCAAACCTGACCAAGAACGCTCTGGCATGGGGTTCACGGTGATGCAGTCTTTTATGGATAGTTTGGCCGTCTGTAACGGAGTCGATTGCGGTACGGTTGTCGAGATGACAAAAGTTTTTGGAACCAACCGAGGTGCCTAAAACGTGGATGAAAAAACAGAGCAAAAAGACCTTGAACTCTCGCGTTACTCGCCCCTTGTAAAAAGTATTGTTAAACGATATATCGGCAAGGGGGTTGATTATGATGATTTGTATCAACTTGGGTGCATGGGTTTGGTCAAGGCTCACAAAAGGTTTGATGAAAAATTTGGTGTTAAATTCACAACGTATGCCGTGCCGCTTATTGCGGGGGAGATTAAACGGTTTCTCCGCGACGACGGTCAGATTAAAGTCAGTCGCTCGGTTAAGGGTTTGTATGTAAAAATCAAAAGATATCTTGCCCTGCATCAAGCCGACGAGGTTCAACCCACGGTTGATGAACTCGCGAAAGAATTTGACGTAACACGCGAGGAAATTATTTATGCTATGGAGGCAAGTCGTTTGCCCCTTGGTTTGTTTGACAAATCCGACGGGGATGCGTTGTCACTTGCCGAGCGTTTGCCAAACGAGGACCGCGGTGATATCGTGGACAAGATTGTAATTCAAAATCTTTTGGAAACCCTAGAGGACCGCGAGAAAAAAGTTATCCTTCTTAGGTACTTTCGTAACGCGACCCAGTCCGAGGTTGCCAAACAACTTGGTATTTCCCAGGTTCAGGTCAGCCGCATAGAACAAAGAGTCCTGGCAATATTTAGAAAAAACTTGCAAGAACAGAATATTACCTCTTGACAAATGTAAAAGTTTGTGTTATTATCCCCTCAGAGAATTTTTAACACTATCTTGTTGCCAGAAAAGAAAGGAAAAAAGGAGGGAATTTCTAATGTTAAAAACAGTCATCTCTTTAATCGTTGTAGGTATCTTCGTCGTCTTCGGAACAATCGCAGGCGTACTCTTGATACGCGGCAACAACGTGAGGGGCGCAGGCGCAAGTGAAACCATTCAATACACGGTTCAATCGCGTGTTGAAGGTTCAGACCGTGTGCCACCGTTCCAACCACGTACAGCCACTATTGATGCCAACCGCGCGCTTGACTTTAATCTCTATGCTAATGGCAGAGGTTACAACGAATTCGCGAACTTCAACCTTGTTGCTTTTGAAATCGACGGAGTCCGCTTTGAACGTGGTCAAAACAACGCACAATCTGTGTTCTTCTCGGATGGAAGACTCTTCCAAACAAACCGTGCAGCACAAAGATTCACAGCCGATTTTACAGTTACTGTAATTTATGTTTGGACTGGGACTTCTGGTGGTACACCCCCAGCCCCAGTAAACAACATTACAGTGACTGTACAAAGTCGCATCGTTGGAACAACAAATGTTGGTCCATACACAGGCAGCGTAAGAACACACAACAGGAATAATCCTCTTGATTTTCGTCTTACTAACGCCTCAAACACAGGATACAACCAATTCCCAGGTTTTACACTTAGCCACTTTGAAATCGAAGGCGACCGCACCTTTTTCCGAGGACAATCTGACAGCACAGGTCAACCAAACAGTGCACGTTCAGCATTCTTCACCGAGGACGGCGGTCTGTTCCAAACAAACCGCAGCGGAAATCGCTTCCCAGTAGGTGCAACCCCAACAATCATTATTTGGTATACGCCTGTTAACTCTGGGATAGTTACCGAAACAACAATGACAATCACTGTTACTTTGCACACTCTTAACACAATCCCTGGTCACACACTTCCAAATGCTTCTTACCGAATGACATGGAACAGAAACCAGGCTTGGGACTTTCTCCTTACAACTGAGGGTGGCAATGGCTGGGACCAAATTGCTGGGTTCACACTTGCTAAATTTGTTGTAAACGGCACAGAGTTCCGTCGCGGTCAAGGGGATGCAACTTCACACTTCTTTGGCGGAACACAACAAAACTTTTTCCAAACAAACAGGGAAGGTGGCCGATTCACAACTGCACCAACAATCCAAGTTTGGTACGCAGCGGTCAGCACAACCGAAAGAATCTCAATCGTTGCCGATTCCCGTGTCAATGGTGAAACAGCAGGTCGACCTTTCAGTTACTTCAGAGTTGCAGGGGACCGTGTTAACGAGTGGTTCCGCGGTGACCTCCTCTCATTCCGAGTAGGTGCGGGCGAACCATACAACTTTGCTGCAAATGGTTTGACTTTCAGCCACATTACAATCAATGGTTACCGTCTTACTGCAGGCAACACAACACGTACAACACCTGCTGCTAATGGGGAAATCAGATACTTCTTTAACGGAACCTGGTTGCAAATTGTACATACCGCTTCTACAACAATCATGTTTTATTACACTCGCTAATATCAATAGGCATGACGATATTGTACGATATCTTGCCCGAGAGTATCAAAGAACACTTTGCCGCACTTCCAATTGGTAAAGTATACGAACTTCGACTTAGGTCTGGATGCCCATGTGTGGTATCCATATCGGGTCGAAGTTTTTTTTTGACGCGCGGAGGCGTTACCCAAGCGGTTTCCGACGCAATTGTTGTTTCAAAAACCGAGTTAGAAACCGTTTTGCACAAAGCCGCAGATTATTCTCTGTACGCCGTTAATGACCAGTTGAGGCAGGCATTTATCACAATCCGCGGTGGGATTCGTATCGGTGTTTGCGGAGAAGTTGTTCTGGAAAACGGTAAAGTCACAACAATAAAAAACGTCCAATCGTTAAACATCCGTGTTCCGCACCAAATTCGCGGTTGCTCTTATCAAATCTTGCCGTATGTTTTTTCTACGAATAACGCACTGAATACGCTTATCATAAGTCCACCTGGCTGCGGTAAAACGACGATGCTTAGGGACATAGCCTGGCAACTATCGGACAAATACCAAATGCCGAACGTCCTTGTGGTGGACGAGCGCGGTGAAATTGCGGCTACATATATGGGCGAGAACCAACTTGATGTAGGTGCATTTTCCGACGTCATGACGGGTTGTTCAAAAACATATGGCTTTGAAAACGGCATCAGGTCGATGAAGCCCGACGTTATCATTGTGGATGAACTCGGGGGCACAAACGACGTCGAAATGGTTAAACAAGCCGTTAAAAGCGGTGTCTGTGTTTTTGCTTCGGTTCACGCAAAATCGGTCGATGATTTGCGCTCTCGCCCTGTTTTTCGCGACCTTGTGGCTGACGGAGTTTTTGACAGGTACGTGGTTTTGACTTCGCGCGATACGGCTGGGCACGTGGTTTGCGTTTACGACAGGTTTTTAAAACCCGTGGTGGTCTAAGTGATTTACGCCCTGATGTTTTCATTGTGCCTTGGTATGGGCTTTTATGTTTGGAACCGATATAGGGCGCGCAAACTTTTTTTTGCTTCCGTTGTGGCATTTTGCGACCATATGGCTATTGAAATTTCTTTCTCTCGCGACACGATTCAGCGCATCATTGCAAAATATGGTGACTCCTATACCAAGCATTTCCGAGTTGTTTTGCAAAAATATTTGTCTTTAATCGAAAACAAACAAGACATAACCCGTGAACGAATCATGGAGATACAATGGACCAATTTAAAGGCCAACGAACTTACAACTATTACCGATTTGTTTTACGACCTAGGACGACACGGGGTTTTCGAGGAAGGGAAAAAAATTGCAGGTAAACGTCAAATTTTCGACACTTTTTTTAACGAAGCAAAGGAAAAATTCAAGACCGACGCGTCTATCTATTTGAAACTTTTCATATTGATGGGCATTGGCGCGGTGATTTTACTGCTCTGAAAAAAACGGGGAGGTGCACTTTGGGAATAGAGATAATCGTCAGAATTGCGGCAGTTGGTATCTTGGCATCCGTCGCGTGCATCATCTTGAAACACAGTGGCAAAGAGGACATCGCAACCGTCGTGAGCCTCGCCGCCGTCATAATCTGCCTCGTAATGGTCTTGGGGATGATATCCGATTTGTTTAACACAGTGCGCGACTTGTTCTTGCTGTAGAGGTGACATAAGAATGGTAATGGACCTTTTAAGAGTTCTTGGCGTGGCAATCCTGACGACGTTCGCGGTATTGTTGTTAAAACCAACACGTCCTGAAATCGCCGCAATCTTGGGCGTCGCGGGCGGAATTATCGTTATTATGCTTGTCATAAATTCGCTCTCGGGCGTGATAGAATCAATAACCTCTATCGTAGACCGAACTGGGATTAGGAACGAAACTTTTTCTGCACTTTTGAAAATTATCGGTATCGGTTATCTCACAGAATTCGCCGCAGGTATCTGCCAAGACGGGGGGAGTTCCTCTATGGCAAACAAAGTAATCCTCGCGGGCAAGGTTGTTATTCTTGTTTTGGCACTCCCGATAATATCAAATCTAATCGACATAGTGATAGGAATTGTGCCATGAGAACAAATATAAGGGATGATTTACACGACAATGTTTTTAACAACCTGAATAACATAGACTTTTCTGACCTCGACCAAATGGCAACAAATTTGGGCTCTGGCGGGGTGTTGTTTGGGGGATATAACTTTACCACGATGATAGGGCGAATCCTGACGGGGGAGTTCGCCACGGATTACCCAAATATGTTTGCCGCATTGTTGTCAATCGCGGGCGGTGCAATTTTGCAAATTTTGCCTATCATAGCCATGATTGTAGGTGCCGCAGTTTTGACGGGGTTCATCCAAAATCTTAGGAGCGACAAAAGTGGCGAAGGAGTACAAAGTGTCATCCACTTTACAACACTAGCGGTCATAGTGACGCTTGTAATGTTTTTGGTTGCCGACCTAACAATGATGGCGACGGGGGCATTGGCTTCTATGAAAGCCCAAATGGACATCATCTTCCCGATACTGCTGACGATGATGGCGACCGTTGGAGGCCACGTTTCGGTGGGGGTCTATCAACCCGCGGTGCTGATGCTATCGAACGGAGTCATGCAAATATTTTCGTACGTGATTATGCCGATTTTTATTATAACACTGGTTTTCAATGTAATCGGTAATTTGTCCTCAACAACAAAATATGACCGATTCAACGGGTTTTTCCAAAGCCTCTACAAGTGGATACTTGGCATAACATTTACCGTGTTTCTTGGGTTTTTGTCGATACAAGGTTTGGTTGCCGCCACGCATGACGGGATATCAATACGTGCCGCCAAGTTCACCATGTCGAGTTACGTCCCATTTTTGGGCGGATACCTAAGCCAAGGATTCGACCTAATCATGGCGAGTTCCGTCCTCATAAAAAACGCAACAGGGATGGCTGGGTTATATCTTTTGTTGGGGGTTGTGCTTGGGCCTATCATAAAAATTGCGGTTGTGATATTGGCACTTAAGTTGGCGGCGGCTATTACACAACCGTTTGCTGACCAAAGAATCTCGAACTTTTTAAACGGTATAGTCAAGTCGTTTTCGATGCTTGCCGCGGTTTTAATCGGCGCATCGTTTATGTACTTTATTACAATAGGTCTGGTGATGCTAACAGGAAACGTGTTGAGATGAGCGCGTGGCTTTTAACAATCGTCGGCATCACGGTCATAGGTGTCATTTTGGAACTCTTGTTGACGGAATCGAGGATGTCAAAATTCATCCGTGGGGTTTTTGCGTTCTTTGTTTTGTTTGTAATCGTTCAACCCCTACCAGGTTTTCTAAACGGTATCATGAGCAACCTCCGAAACCCTGATTCAATGGTTGATGCCGAGGTTGTAGCCAGAATCGAAGCCACAAGGCGCGATGCCCTAATCCCAACACTGGAAAGTCGCCTAGAGCGCGAAGGGTTCAACAACGTGATTGTTGTGTTGGTGGGTGACAGAGTCTTTGTAAATGCCCATGATTCGACAAGAAACGACACGGCGGCAATCATATCTATTGTTACTGCGGTAATGGGCGTCCAGCCTTCCGCTGTGGAGGTATTTACATGATTAAAGTTCAAAATCCTATGTCCGTGTCTACCGTTTTGCCTGGCGGAACCGAAGCCGTGAATGCAGGTGCG
>WQSK01000037.1 GCA_009787915.1 Bacillota bacterium | reverse complement strand
GAGCCACTCTTTCCTCGCCTCCTTCGACTAAAGGATTACCCTTCAATGCTGGCTTGCGGAGTTTTTGATTACTTGAAACAATCATACCAAAATTGTAGCATATCTTTTTTTGCAAAGCAAGGTTTTATGGCTCGAATATGAACGATGTTGGTGGTCAGTACAGGACTCGAACCTGTCACCCTTCGCACGTCAAGCGAAAGCTCTACCAAATGAGCTAACTGACCAATGTGTTTTTATTATCGCATATGTTTCCGCGTTTGACAAGTACGAAATTCTTGTTTATTCTATGTCATGGTAAAAGATATTCAGTTACTTGTGACAGGCGGAACCATAGACAGCGAGTACGATATACGCACTTATAGCACTTCGGTTTTGAAAGAAAGCAGTGTCAAAAAATATATTGAAAATTACATTCGCCCAGATATTGACATCCAAGAAGAAGTTATATCCTTGGTCGACAGCCGAGATATGAACGATGATATTCGCGAGAGTGTTTTTCAAAACATTCTTAAAAGCAAAAGCAACAACATTATAATTACACATGGAACGGCAACCCTTGTTGAAACCGCCCAGTATCTTAAAAACAAAATAGCAAAATGTTCACCCCCCCCCCAGAAAAAAATTATTCTTCTAGGTTCGTTTTATCCTTTGATTTTCTACCCCACAGATGCGCCGTTTAATTTGGGTTTTGCTATTGGAGTAATTGAACACGTCAAACCAGGTGTTTATATTGCGATGAATTCAAAACTTTTTGATATATCTGACAGCACTGGAATCAGTAAAGATTACAACTCGGCAAAATTCCGCACAAAATAATTAATCATCTATCATTGGTTCGTCTTTAATCTTTTTTGAATATTCAAGAAGGCTGTCAATTTCATGGAGCAGATGCCCTCTATCACACAATGTTTTATCGCCATTATGTTTTTGCAAAATTCGGATTAAGTTTCCCAAGTGTTGTTGTGTGATTTTGTTTTTCACAAAATCGGGGTTAAGCCATTGCGCATTAATTGTGCTTTCAAGTGTCATCAAAAAATCGAACAGAGAACAATCCTTGTAACTTCCATCAAGAATCCCCTGCAAGGTTTCTTCGTTTAGATTTAATGTTTTCATACTATCTCGGCAGGTTCTCTTTCTTGGCGTTCTTTCCAATCTTTTTCCATGGCGGCGCCCAATGCTTCATCGGTAATCTTGCCGTCCGCGTGCGCTATCAAAGCATCAATCAATTCTTCGCTTATGCTACCATCGCTTGACATGCCGTTATTTTCAATTTTCTTGTCCATAATTGATACTATAATAAACTTTTAACCCACATGTCAAACGAAATTCCTAGCAATGCGGATTTAATGATTTATAGAAATCGTGCGGAGTTTTAGATGTTTGATAGGTCCCGCCTTTTTGTTTTTTTGGCAAAACATCTATTGCGGGCTCAAAGTACGAGGACATATGGTCAGCAAAATTTATTATCATGACTTCTTTCATTTTTGGCAGGACCAATGCCCCGCCGTGGTTGGCAAACTCTTTCATGTGGCAGGCGATTACGTGTAAGACTTGGTGTTTAAAGTCGTCGTCGAGTTTGTGCTTGTTTAATTCGGTTTCAACAATAAAAGTACCTCTGTACGAGTGCCCAAGCATTACGGAATTATTGCCAACTCTTTGTGCGCTTTGCTTGAACTCGTAATCGTAGACTTTGCCGATATCATGAAGGAGTGCGCCAAAAACCACAAGGTCACGGTCAATCGCCAGTTGCGGGAACAGGTCACAAATGGTCAGAGAGCCTTTTGCCACGCAATGCGTGTGGTACAAGAGCCCGCCTTTGAAAGAGTGGTGATTGTCACTTGTAGCAGGTTTTTGCGATAAATCTTTTTCGTATCGGTTTAATATTTCTAAGCAAACCGTTTTCAAGACTGGGTGCTTTATTGTCTGGGCAATTGCGAGGCATTCCCCAAAGGTTTCTTTTGCGTTAAAGTTTTTCATGCTTTAATCGTACCTTGACAAAGTTGGTTTGTCATGCTATTTTTGTGTTATGAACAAGAGCGATTTTATCAAAAGAAAACTGCAAGAGGGCGAGTGCTCTGTTGACTGGCTTTATGAAAACCCTGAGTTGCAAAACAAACTTGTAGAAATTGATGACCTTGCGTGTGAGTGGCTTATGGACGGCTGTGACGCAGAACATATCAAGCATAGTGATGGTGCTGTCACTACAAAATTAACTAACCAAGGTGACCCGTCAATTAAGATTGAATTATTCCGATATATCAACAGAAATTTTATTACAAAAATCAAACACGAAGGCATGGAAGGTTTTGGTTTCAAACAAGACGGAACCAGTGACATATTGTTCTTGCACGGAGAAAGTGAACTTGATGTTTGACAAACAAAATATTCCCGTGTAAAATATTTGACATGAAAGCAGGAGATTTTAAGGCAGGAACTTTGTTCCTAATGGACGGAAAATTTTTCCGCGTTGTTGAATGTCAAAAAGTTCAACAACCAAGGCTCGCGGCATTTTTGCGCGCGAAAATCAAAAACATCGAAAACGGTGCGACCCAAGAGGTGAACTTTAAAATGAACGAGAGTTTCGACGACGTTGAAACCAGCAAACGCATGATGAAGTTTTCTTACATCGACGGTGACATTTACTATTTCATGGAAGAAGAAACTTTTGAAATGGTTCCCGTCAATGCCTCGGATGCAAAAGACGCACTTCTCTATCACACCGAGGAGGGTGACGGAGTTGTCTTTACGTTCGAGTACGCAAACGGCAAATTGTTGGGGATTGTTCCTCCGACCTTTGTTGTTTTGCGCGTCACAGACACCGAGCCCGCAGTTGCAGGTGATACCGCGAGGAACACCCTGAAAAACGCAACCTTGGAGAGCGGACTTGTTGTTCGTGTCCAGATGTTCATAAGCAACGGTGACCGCATCAAGGTCGACACCAGAACAGGCGAATACGTTGAAAGAGTTTAAACACAGGGGGTTCTAATGAAGTTCAAAGTCGTTTCAAAACAGCACAATACAGATATGTGTTTCATTTGTGGTATGAACAACAATACGGGTACCAAAGCCGAGTTTTACAACTGCATAGACCCTGACGGAAACCCATGTTTGGTTACAAAAATTACCCCGCGCGAGGAACACCAATCCTACCCTGGGCGTATGCACGGCGGGATTATATCTGCCCTGTTGGACGAGGCCGTTGGGCGGGCGGTCCAGCATACTAACCCCGAGATTTGGGGCGTGACAATTGACCTCGCCGTAAAATTTAGAAAACCTGTTCCGTTGGACAAAACCGTTTGGATTGTGTCGAGGGTAACAAACCTTGGGTTGCGCTCTTTTGATGCAACGGGCGAGATGTTCACCGAATATGGAACCACTCTTGCCTCTGTGACAGCAAAATATTTTAAACTCTCCCAAGACCAAGTTTTCAATGGGGACAAACTTAATGATAAAAACTGGTTTATTGTTCCTGAAAAATTACCAAAGTATTTTGAATTGTGATTAAACAAGGTCCATTTCAGGCTCTGGTTGTTTCGGTTCAAATTTTTTCTTAATCCCTGCTATAAAATCATCAAGCCCAGTCGACCGCGCAATATCCTTGAACCCCTCTATGAGGCGTTCGCCCCTTGTCATGAAAAGGCGCAAATACATATAGTCGCTATCCAGACTTAAAATCCTATCGCTGTTAAAACCAAGCCCATCATCTCTTCGGAACCCTTCGTTGGGTTTCTCCGTGCCATCATCAAATGCCCAATTTTCATAGGGTATACCAAGTTCGTCCGCCTTTTTATCTGCGGCGAGTTCTTCTTTGTGGGCTGTAATCGCCATGTCGTAAAGGCTTTGCATTTCTTCGCGGGTTAAAAGACCTCTGTGACCATGCTTTATAAGAACGGCGGCCGAACATGAAAGTTTGTTTTTCATAACGTGTTCATAAATTTGTGGGATATGCTCTTCGACCAGTTTTTCATAGTTATCTTGGCCTACTTTCCCCATTGACTTAAAACTACTCTTTTCATAAGGATATAAACCTTGACCGCTCATAAGGGCATCAAGGTCAGTAGACCTCCTTACTTTTTCAAGTTCTTTTAAAAACTCTGCACTCGTCATGTATGCCGTGTTTTTTTGATTTTTTTCCATAAAAATAGTCTACCCCCCAGAACTTTGTCAACAAATTTTGGGTTATCCACAAAAAGTTTTTATTTATATCTTTGCTTCGACTTCTGCCCTGGTCGGCATTGCGGTTTGGGCACCAAGTTTAGTGCATTTCAAACTTGCAGCCACGGCGGCGAATTTTATGGCATCAAAAAGTGTGGCACCCTCGCTCATTTTCACAATCAGTGCACCCATAAAAGTATCACCCGCACCCACGGTGTCGACAACCTTAACTTTTGGCGCAGGAACGTGTACCATTTTGTTTCCGTCGTAAAATCGGACCCCGTTTGCGCCCTCGGTCAATATTAGTTTGTTTGGATGTTTTAACAGTGCGCCTTCCCCGCCAAGTTCGTTAATTTCAATTTCGTTTACTATTAAGATGTCTGCGTTATCGATTATCTCGGGTTTGTATTTCTTGTCGGGTGACCTATTAAAAACAAATTTCTTTCCGTTTTTGCGGGCAAATCTTGAGAGCCACAATGCCGCACTTGGGTCGATTTCAAGTTGCGTACCGATTATATCGCAAGCCAAAAGTTGTTTTTCAAAACTTTTAATAAACTTCTCATCAACTTTGTCATTTGCTCCGCCGATAACGATGATTGTGTTGTTACCCTCCGCCACCGTAATTGATGCCGAGCCTGTACTTTCATTTTTCAAAGCAACAATAGTATCCACACCAACATTGTTTTCTTTAAAGTTGACAATGGCTTTTTTCCCAAAGTCGTCATCACCCACCGCCCCGAACATCGTTACGCTGCCTCCTAGGCGGCCAATTGCGATAGCAACATTTGCACCTTTGCCACCCATGACGACCCTAAAAGTTTCGCCAACAATGGTTTCACCCACACTGGGGTTTCGCTTTGCAACAGTTACAAAGTCAACATTTATGCTTCCGACAATTCCTATTTTCAAATTGTTACTCGGCCTCTATCTTTGGTTGTGGGTTTCGCCAATTTTCTTTCATGGCTTGGCGTGCGCGCGCTATGGCAAGGGCTTCTTCAGGTACGTCCTGGGTTATGGTAGAGCCTGCCGCGATAAATGCGTTGTCGCCGATTACGATTGGTGCCACAAGGGTCACATTCCCCCCGATAAACACATTGTTTCCGATTGTGGTTTTGTGTTTGTTTTTCCCATCATAGTTACAAAAAATCACCCCGTTCCCAAGGTTACAATTCGCACCAATCTCCGCGTCACCAACGTAGGTCATATGCTTTACCGTCGTTCCATCGCCGATTATAGACTTTTTAATCTCAACCGCGTTTAGGAATCTACAATTTTTTCCAATTTCGCACTCGCCCCTAATCATGACGCCTGGTCCTATGATTGTTCCTGCACCGATTTTTACTTGGGCATCAATATAGGCGTTAAACGGGTCAATGATATGAACCTTGTTGGCAAGATGTTTCTCATTAATACGTGCGCGCATATGTGAAGCAATAGTTGCAATCTGAGAATGGTTATAGGCAACCAAAAATTGCTCTTCCTCGAGATTTGGCATAGCAACGGCTTTGATGTCTTTGCCTTTTTTAATGTGGTCAACGTCAAAGACCCAACCGCGCGGGAGTTGCAAAACACGATGTTTATACGTCGCAATAAAAGATAGGGCTTGGGCAATTGTTTCGCCTTTAATAAGCGGAGTATCCGCATACACGACCACGCAAAAGCGTTTGTTCGCGGCATTTTCTTTTACAATAGTAATAATGTCGTCACCGCGCTTGATTTTGACAGGGGTATTGTCATAACCGCTTACAACCTTTGCCACCCATTGACTGACCTTAAGGCCACAAACATCCGCATCCAACAAATTGTTAGGCACCAACATGATTGCACAAACATCGTTTGGGTCTACGTCAACTGCCACTTCGATTTTTGTTTCGGTTCTTTGCATTATTATCCCTCCACCACTTGTATTTTGAAACTGCCCACAAGTCCGTACTCAAATTTGCACTTAACATTATATACGCCGACGGATTTAATCGCGTCAAACACAAGGTTTCGTTTATCAATGTCAAACCCTTGTTCTTTAAGGCCTGAAGCAATTTCTGTGCCCGTTACACCGCCAAACATTTTTCCGCCTTGCCCGATTTTACAAGCAAATGTCAACTTGACACTTTTAAGTTTTTCAATAACCTCTTTGATTGCTTTGATTGCTTCTTGTTTATGAAAGTCATTGCTCTGTTGTTTGGCTTCGACATGGGACATTACTCCGCTGTCGGCCAAACGGCCAAGTCCTTGCTTTAACAAAAAGTTTTTCCCGTACCCGTCGTTCACGTTAATGATGTCGCCTGTTTTTCCTTTGCCAGGAACGTCTTTCAAGAGATAAATTTTCATGTATCCATTGTAACAAAAGAGTAATAATTCGTCAAGTTGACGGGCGCAAGATATTGCAAAAAAGATTCTCAAACTTTAAAAATAGAAATTCGCATATCTTGCGCCCCGTATGCCCATAATAAGTATATGGAAATTAGATGTGAAAAACAAACGTGCTTGCACAACACAGGGTGCAGTTGCAAGGCGGGCTCTGTCCAAGTAGACCGCAGTCATCATTGTTGCAGTTTTACCGAGAGCGACCTTAAACAAGACCTAATCGAAAACAACGGTAATATTTTTTCTGTTGCGGTCGGCGATGAAGTTCAACACGTGTTGAATGTACCGCTTTCTTGCACGGCAAAAAGTTGTATCTATAACAAATCGGATTGCTGTACCGCAAGTGGAATCTCGGTCACCCACGACGAAAAAACCGCGGAATGCGCGACCTATTGCAAGGCGTAAATCCATTATATTGTTTTTAAAAACAAAGGGCGAACCAACTCGCCCCTTTTTTTAGTTTTTATTTGGTCAATACTTATTCTCCGCAATTTTGCGCCTTGTGGAAACAAGGAGGAATGAGAGTACAAAGACAAAGCACATTGCTATGACCGCGGACGCGAGGGCTACGTATGTAAGGGTGTTATCCACACCGTTTGCGGTTCCGTCAGCACCTGCAGGGCCTTGTTCACCTTGTTGTCCAGTTTGTCCTGGNGTTCCTGCGGGACCTGTGTCGCCTTGAGGTCCTTGGGCACCAGGTGCGCCTGGGGTTCCTGTTCCTGGCGGACCTGCAGGCCCTTCAGGACCCTCTGGTCCTGCGATACCAGGTGGACCTTGTGGGCCTGGAGGGCCCATTCCTCCGTCTCCGCCAATTGGCGCAAACCAGTGAATCACGGGCTGGTATCCCCAATCATCTGCTCCGATTGGATACCACATCCATGGCATGACCTGTACCCACCACCAACTGTTGTATTCAGGCCTCCAACGTATCTGAAGCGCAGACATGTCGACCATTGCGTCTGATCCTTTGTACACGTCGCAATCCCAATGTGGAAGCGCAAATACTTGGAATCTTAAAAATAAACGTGGATTTAATAGTGCGTCATCGTCTATAAACCCGTTGTTAAAAAAAGAAAAAGAAGTTTCGTAATGTGGAAGTTCAATCGCAGGCAGTCCATTAATTACGATAAAGTAAAAATATGCATTTGGTACGGGATTCCAAGTAATTCCGTATATTATCCCCCATGCCCTACCAAAGCGAACCTCAGGTGTGTCCAACGGAATGCGGTCCCCGTTGTAGTTTTGAACCACAATGTTTTGTGCCAACGCAACAGATTTTGTGTTTGATGTATGCGCCGTAGGCGCCCGAAATGTTAACCCAGTTAGAAATATTAGGCTAAGAATAGAGAGCAACGCAACGCAACGCAACGCAACGCAACGCAACGCAACGCAACGCAACGCAACGCAACGCAACGGGTGGGTTGTCTTTTGTAACCTTATTCATCATACCATTATTATACGCCGTTTGCAATATATTACCAAATGATTTTAGTATATTTTTAAAATTCAGGCGTTAAATGTTCCAAGTTTCGGTTCGTATAAACCCCCTCGGGAAATCGCCCAGTGTCAATTCGGATTCCAAATTGTTCAATGTCTTTGTTCGCCGCTTTTAAATTCCCTGTAATCGTTGTCAAAACCGATGATTTCTTTTCAACATCCCAAACGTCAAATTGGTATTCTGGGGTTCGGGTTTTTACATTGGTTGGTTTACACAGCAAAATATGTGAAAGCGGTTGGAAATCACTTTGAGCAAAACCAGATTCACGGTAACCATCTTTGATAATCTCTTGATAGCGATTAACCCCATTCACCATCTCGCGACTGTTAAAGCGGTCGATTGCACCACTTTTTTCACCCCGAACATTTCGGTAATCCTCGGTCATTGCATAGGCAATAGCCCTAACCTCGCGCCCATCTTTGTCCGCAACCGATACGTTAACCCTTTTGTAAGAACCAATATCAACACCCTCTTGGATATCGAGGCTTTTAAGACCACGTTCGGATATTTTCCAAAGTCTTGTCGGTGTCACCTGCCCTGGAACAAAAAGTATATCTGCATAGTGCGGAAAACAAAGTGCATAATCCAAAATAACGCCAGAGCCAAGGTCTTTGGAATCTGGGCGACGCGCCACCATAATGTCATAAGGCATATTTCGCCCATAACCTGCGTAAATCATTACACAATGATACCACAGTTTCTGGCTTAGGTCAATAGGTCGTCTTCAACAGGGGGAAATTGTGTGTTTTCGGGAACAACAATTGGTTCGGTAGAAACAGGTTCTGTCGAGGGTTCGGCTTGGTCAAGTTCGGTTTCGTGCGAGGCGATGTCTTGCGGGGCTATATCTTCCCCAACCTCGTCATCAAGGTTGTTATCAAACGTCAAATGCATATTGTCGATTTTCTTTGTAATCGCCTTTGTTTTCGCCAACAAATCTGCGGCGGAAATATCATTAAGCGCACCATCGCGGTAACTTAGGATTTCGGCTTTGAGGGCGGCATAATCCGAACTGTCGCTTTGGCGGTTATAAGAAAACTCGCCGAATTTTTCGTTTTCAAACTCTTTTAATTTGGCATTAAGCAAATTGAATATTGCCTTGATACCAAGTTGAACAACCTTGTGCTCGGTAAGTTCATCCAAAATATCGTCCACCTTATCGGGGTCGTCCAAAACTTCTGCAAGTGTTGGGTCACCCGCATCTACTTCCTCTTCGACTTCGTCCAACAAATCTTGTTCATCCATACTTATATTTTAGACAATTTTAATAACTTCGGCAAGCGATTTAACAACGCGCCAAGATTTGTTTTTCACATCGGCAGAATTTTCCTTGATACATGGAATCAAAATCAAGCGAACACCCGCGTTAATCGCGGACATTGCGCCTGGGTCACTGTCCTCGATTGCGAGTGCTTCGTCTTTTGAAAAACCAAGTTTCTCTAACGCCAGATTGTAAATCTCGGGGTCGGGTTTTTGGTTCTTTACCATGTCGCCACCAACAATCACGTCAAAGTAATCCAATGGAATCCCTGCCGTTTCTAACTTTA
>WQSK01000036.1 GCA_009787915.1 Bacillota bacterium | reverse complement strand
TGCGACCACCAAAGAGCAGGACTGTTTACATATTCCAGACTTCATGTTTACTTGTACTTGATAACTTTATTTTTAATGGCGAACTTACAAAACTTTACTTCAAAGGCGGCATCCCGCAAGAATTTTTAAATGCAAAGATTCTTCCGTTACTTAAAGAAGGGTGGGAAGATTTTGTGAGATTATTAAGGACCCTTGACAATATATTTAAAATTTGTGCGCTTGATTATGAACTAACAAATGAAACAGCCAAAAACTATGTAATCGCAAAAGACCTAATACTTGATATGTACGAATCACACCTTAAACATACTCCGATAGACACAGAAACACTTAAGCAAGAGTTAGAGATAATTACGTTGCTTTTTGTAAAAGTTTCTGGGGAAGCGGCTAGACTCATCGGAGAAAAAGAACTCGCAAGAATAGCGGAGCGAATTAACAGATTAAATCCTGCTTAAAAATGGTAGTGACGAGTGGAGTTGAACCACCGACCTTCGGGGTATGAATCCGATGCTCTAACCAACTGAGCTACGTCACCGAGAACCATATTCTAGCACACACTTTTCTATTGCGCAAGTGGAAAATGTTTTGTTATAGTTGTTGCATGAAAACTTTACTAAAGAACGGAAACATCATTGACGGCACGGGGGCAGCGGCGTTTGTTGGCGATGTTTTGCTTGATGGCGACAAAATTGTTTCGGTGGGGAAATCTTTGGAGAAACCCGCGGGTGCAAAAGTGGTCGATTGTACGGGTCTTTGCGTGGCACCAGGGTTTATCGACGCCCACAGTCACAATGATTTCTTTGTTGGAAAGAGCGAATACTTTGCACCGTTTGTTCGTCAAGGCATCACAACACAAATTACGGGGAATTGTGGCTTTTCGGTTTTTGGAATAGACAAAAATTCACCGCACACTGAGCACGTTGGTGGTGGACTTTTCAAGACCGAAAAACCAAGCGGGTTCACAGATTTTTTGAAAAACACAAAAGGAAAGTTGCATCTAAACGTGGCTCCCCTTATCGGTCATGGCACAACAAGAATCGCAACAAGCGGTATGGAATCAAAACCGTTGAGTCCAACACAGATTGATGAAATGCTTTTGCACGTGGACGAAGCCATGAAAAACGGTGCTTTGGGTGGGAGTCTTGGGCTTATGTACCAACCTGGTTTGTTTTCAAAAAAAGACGAACTCGTTGCTTTTGCAAAAAAGATAAAAGAGTACGACGGAATTTTGACGGTGCACCCTAGGGCATGCTCCAAGGTCGCACCAGGGTATCCGTTGTTTTCAAGAAAACCACACATTGAAATTGCGCTGAACGAGGTCGCCCAAATCGCAAAAGAGTCTGGGGTCAGAACCCAATATAGCCACCTTATACATGTTGGTAAGGCTACGTGGAAGTATTGCGACCGAATCTTGAAAAAGTTCAACGAACTTAAAGCCCAAGGTATTGATATTGGATATGATGTTTACGCGTATTCTTTTGGTACGACAATATTGACCGTGTTTTTGCCTGCGTGGTATCTAAGTTTGCCAAAAAAGAAAAAAGACAAACAAATTACCAAATCAAAAATCGGGACAATTATCAACATTACAAAGTTGATGCTTGGGTTTAATTTTAGTGACTTTATGGTTGCCTATATTTCCGAGGAACACAAACATTATGAAGGCAAGACAATCCTAGAGTGCGCAAAAATGGATGGGATTTCTGATTTCGATATGTATTTGAAACTCGTTGATTTGTCCGAGGGCAAGGGCCGAGTTTTGGTTTCAAAATACAACAATGACGAGATTATCAAAAAACTTATGCAAGACGAAAACAGTGTTTTTATGACCGACGCGTGGCTTGAAGAAACTGGTTTTCAAAACGCGGCTACGTTTCAATGCTTTCCGCAATTTTTGGTCACCGCACGTGACAACAATATGCAACTTGAGCAAATCATTCACAAAATGACGGGCAAAACGGCCGCAAGATATCAACTTGAAAACCGCGGAGTTTTAAAAAGCGGAAACTTTGCGGACGTCACAATTTTTGATTGTGAAAATCTTAAGGTCAACGTCGCGGTTCCTGAATCTGCGCCGAAAGGTATCAAATATGTTTTTATCAACGGGGAACTTGTGGTTGACAACGACACATACAACCCAAAAACGGTGGGAATGCACGTTTTGAAAAATTAAACTTGACCTACGTGTTTTAGTTATGATAGAATTGAAATACGGAGTGGTTTAATGACTGCTTTTATAAGTTTGTGTAGGAGAGAGGCGTGGCAAATTTGCAATCCGAAGTGACCGTAGAGGTCGCGTGTACGAAAAAAAAACTGTTCGATATTTTGGAAAGTTCGGGCTTTTTCTTCAAGGAGCGTTTGCATATTACGGACTATTATTTCACGCATTTCAACCTTGCAAAGGTAAGTGTCGAGTTCAAAGAACTGATTTCCAATTCAATGCTTATCAGAAACGTTGTTTTGGAAAGAAAATATTTCAGCCCCGAGGGTATCACGACCCTAATCTATAAAAAGAAAGACGTTGACGAATGCGACCGTTGCCAAAACGAACAAAAAATAGAATGCACTATTGACAGTGTCGTTAAAGCCCGCAGGATTTTTACCTCTATGGGTCTAAAAAACTGGATTACAAAACGCATTACTGCTTATGTCTATAAAAGAAACGAGGTTGAACTATTTATCCAAGAGGTCGAGGGTATCGGTTTGTTTATCGAACTTGAAAAGTACAAAGTCACAAAAGGTGGCGAGGACGAAACCAAAGCAAAGAAAAAAATGTTGTCTGAACTCGTTAAATTTATCGACAGTTTAAAGGTTCCAATTAAACCCGACTATCACGTAAACATTGCCCACAGAATGTATATGCAACCAACACAAAATGCCGCGCCTACAAAAAAACCTGCGGTAAAAAAAGTCGCAAAGTAAGTGTTGACAACTATGATAAATTTTGTATAATGCCTGTTATGAGTTGGGAACACGTACACAAAAAAAGGCAAGAAGAAGCCGAAATAGCAGAGGAAACCACGCGCATCGAATGCAACATTTCAAGGGCCGCGGAGGAACACAGAAAACGAAAACTTAAACGCAAGATTCGTTTTATGATTGTTTTGTCTGTCATAACCGCGGTTGTTATCGCGGGTTATGTAATCTCCTTGATGGCCGAAAGAATCTTTGGCGAGGGCACGGGACTGGCGAACTTTATAAACCGACACATCCTTAACCGCGGTGGGGAAGCAAACCCGTTTTTACAAACCATGCTAATCATTTTGTTGGGATACGTGATTATAACATGGCTTGGGTTTATAATTCGCTTGTTCGGTCTTGGGCGAGGCAAACGACGCCAAACAATCGTGTCGCTTATCGCGAGTTTCACAAAGTATATTGGCTTTATGGTAATCTTGGTTTTGTTGACGGGGACGTGGAATGTTGACCCGACGATTGTTGCCGCAGTGATTGCCGCACTGGGTATTGCTATTGGTTTCGGTGCGCAGGGGTTAATCGGAGATATGCTCGCGGGTTTGTTTTTGATTTTTGAAAACGCGCTTAGGGTTGGGGACTTTGTGACATTTGATGATTTCCGCGGCGAGGTCGTAGAAGTCGGTGTCCGCGCAACACGTATTTGCGCCCGAAACGGAAACGTTAAGGTTATCAATAATAGCGAACTTAGGGTTTTTATAAATATGTCGATGCACAGGAGTGCCGCAGTTTGTGACATCCCAATTCATCACTCTGAGGACTTTGCCAAGGTCGAGAAAATTATAACTGATAATTTGCTTGTTATCGCGGATAAAATTCCTGCGATTACCGAGGGACCTTGGTTCAAAGGGATTGTTAATTTCGATGACCGTGGTATGGTTCTCAGAATCGTTGCAAAGTGTAGCGAAGACGAACGCCCGCAAACCATACGCGACATGAATCGGGAAATCAAATTGTTGTTTGATAAAAAGAAAATCAAAATCGCCGTATCTCAACGCGAGATTATCAGCAAAAAAGAATCAAGCAAATGATTTCCTAGCATAACGTTGCTCCTATGATTGCGCCGTCTTTTGATATTTTGGAAATCTCGACCCGAACAGGCGGAGCATTTTTGTACCCATAGTTTTTTCCCCTAAGGTTATCATTCAATCGGTTTATAAATGGGGTAACGCACTCTGCCAAGCCACCGCCGATAAAAATCACCGCGGGTCGGTAGGTGTTTGTTATGTTGACCAAAACAATGCCTAATCGCTCGACAAAGTCATTAACAATTTTCTTTGCACGCTCGTCACTTGATTTGAAAACATCTTTTGGGTTCCGAATCTTGAGGTTTGCCTGTCTACACGCCGCGATAATCGAGCGACCACTTATAAATTGTTCAATGCACGCGGTCATACCGCATGGACACTTTCGCGATGAGGCAAGCAAAGAAGTATGCCCATATTCAATTGACGCGCCGTCCGCACCCGTGAACAATCGCCCATTGTTTATAATACCCACATTTATTCCCGTACCGATTGCGATAAACGCGAGGTTTTGGATATTGCTTGTTTGACTTTGCGCCAGAGCAAAACACGACACGTCATTGCCAATGCGCACAGGAACGGGGAATACGCGCCTTATCCGTGACACGATGTCAATATTTTTAAGACCCAAATTCGCGGCACTTAAAAGGACGCCTTTTGTTCCAAGAACCATACCCGCGATTGCGACCCCGATGTTTTTGATTTGCCCGATTTGTAAATTTGTTTTGTTCAAAACCTCTTGGATTAGCCGATATATGTTATCAAAAAATATATCCTCGCCCTGCTTGACGGGGGTCGGGGATTGTACCTTGAAAACCACGCTGTTGTTTTGAACCAAGCCAACCTTTGTTAAACTCCCGCCAATGTCGATGCCTATGCTGTATTCCATGTAACAATTATACCAAATTGGGTATTGATTTTCAAACTTAAATATGCTATTTTACAGTGGAGAATTTTTATGACGGATTTTGAAAAAGTAAAGATGGTGCTTGACGAAATTGAAAAATTGACAAAAGATTTTTGTAAACAGGCAATCAATACACCGCAAGAAGGTATGAAAGTGCTTACCCTTTTGTGGAAAAGGTCCTTCTCGACGTTTTTTAAAACACAAAAAGAGATAAGGGTAGAAACGTCGGTTGGCCGTGGCCGTAGAAATAGTGAAAATAAAACCGAGGAAATTCTTGCCGAGAACGAAATTGCATCCAAATTGATAATGTTGTTTGGTTATGTTGACAAGTACTCTAAGGTCATTGTCCCAGAAAAACTTTGGGGAGGTGTTGAAAACGAACAACACAACAAAGAACAAGCCAACGAATTATCCACACGTACAAAAAATATTTTTGATTCATACGACAAAGTCGCCGAACATTACAAAATTTTACGTTACAGACCAAATGATAAACCAGATGGTGAAATTAAAAAAGAAGAAGAGCAACAAAGATATCTAAATTCGGTTGATGTTAAACCCCGTAGAAAACGTTTGACCCTTGCAAAACGTGGTGAACTTTTGAAAAAGGACATCACTTTGTACGTTACGCATTATCATACGCTGAAATACCTTGACCACGATACGCGCCAAGGACATGCACATTCCCGCGAATTGTTTAATGATATCAAAGTATTTTCCCAAGCCTACAAAAAAGAAGTCGGCGACAAAAAGTGTTCATTCCACAAAAGTCTTGCCAGCATAAAGGTTGATTACGAAGCCCTTGGCGGCGGTGCACCACGTGGTTTTCATATCTCGCCAGCAAAAGGTGAACTTGATTTCTACCCCCCCCCAGAAAAATCCGCAGGGCCGCGTAAAAAACATTTCAATCCAAACAGCAAATCCGCAATGCGTGTTGTAGAGGAACTTGAAACCTATCACAATGGCGACAGGGTTATCCATGTCAAGAAAATCGCGAAAAATCGACCACTTATGATGCGAATCCGTGCAAATGCGCGTGATAATGGTTTTCCGAACGTTGATGGTTATTTAAAGGCTTTGAAATTCACCTATGCACCAAGGAGAACTGGTGAATTTTTTAATATCCGTGGTCAGAATCGTACTCCAGAAGAAAAGCAATCATTTTTTGAACAAAAGGGTAAATTGCTTAAATCCGCGATTACTTTGCATGTTACTCATTATCATACTCTTAAAGGATTCGCCGAAATTGACCCTGACCTTGATAAAGGTATAGATGGCTTTGTAAAACTCGAGATGAGTCGCTCTGGTGAAAAAAAGTACAACATCCAAAGAAGCCTCTCAACCATTGGTGTTGATTACAAGTATCTTTGCGATAGAAAACCATTTGGAAACCCAATTGACACCAAAGCCGAAACCGACATTTCGCCATTGTAACATGAACTACTATTGACACAGCGTTTTGCGTGCCGTAACCTTTACGTGGGGGAAGCAGATGATTAAATTTGGTACAAGCGGTTTTCGCGGAATCATAGACGAAAATTTTAACGTTGACAATGTTCAAAAAATTGCGTTTGCTTTCCGCGAACTTGTTTGTAAAAAAAATCGTCAGGTCAAAATCATAATCGGTCACGACAATCGCCGTAAAGGCTCGGACTTTGCCAAGTGTTTTTGCGAGGCCGCGTGCTGTGACCAAATCCGTGTGACTTTTATGACCGTGTCGGTTCCAACCCCGTTTATTGCGTTCAAAGCAAAAACTTTTGACTACGGGGTAATGATAACCGCAAGCCACAATCCCGCCCAGTATAACGGTCTTGCGTTTTTGTTGCACGGAGGGCGTGACGCAGATGACGGCTTTTCCGACGAAATTGTAAAACTTTTGGACAAGACAAGTTTTTCTGCAACCCCGTTTGACGAACTTGTGAAAAAAGGTCTTATAGATTTTGAATCCAGCATAGACGACTATGTAGACAAAGTTGCTTCTATGGTTGATGTGAAAAAAATAAAAAAAGCGAACCTCAAGATTTTGTTTAACTCGATGTACGGGAGCGGAACCGATACCGTGAAGAAACTTTTTGCAAAAATCGGAGTCAAATACAACGCAATAAACGACACAGTGGACCCAGATTTTGGTGGCCGAATGCCTGCGCCTTACGCACACAATTTGGTCGACATGGTCGCTATGGTTCGTGACAAAAAGTACGATTTCGGGTTTGCACTCGACGGCGACGGTGACCGCATAGTCATCATCGACGGCGAAGGAACAATTTTTGATTGCAACTATTTGGCGGCGATTTTGGTTGACCAAAAACGCTGTGGCTTGGTCAAGGCCTATCTTGCAAGCAACCTTGCTGCACGTGTTTGTAAAAAATATAATTTACCGCTTTTTGAAACCCGTGTAGGGTTCAAGTTCTTGGGTCAACTTATGGAGCAAACAAACACCGAAATCGCCGCCGAACAACAAGGTATCGGTATCAAGGATTTGTCGCTTAAAAAAGACGCCGTGGGTATTGTCGCCCTCGTAATTGATGCGGTCGCAAAAACCGATAAAACAATTGGAGAAATGATTTCCGAGATTGCAACCCGTGTTGGTTTTCCGTCGACGTGTGTCGAGTACGCGTATTATTACCGCGGTGATATGGCTGCACTTATGAAAAAAATATTAAGCAAAGGCGTTCCTTCGTTCCCGCAAAAAATTGTTGCCCGCGACGATTTCCCAGACGGGTTTCGCCTAAGGTTCGAGGGTGACTATTGGTGTGCGGCACGTGCAAGTGGCACCGAGGATGTTATTCGCCTATACACCGAGATGCCGACCGAAAAAGATTGTCTTGAAGTCATTGCAACGTTGGAAAAATACTATGGTTTGTCGGAGAAACAAAAATGACGGAAAATAAAATGGAAAGAGGGGTTGGGGTTTTGCTGCATATAACGTCACTAGCAGGCGGGGATTTTTCGGGGGCGTATTCTTTTATCGATTTTTTGGCGGAGGCGAAAATTAAATACTGGCAGGTTCTTGCTATGGGACCTACGGGGTATGGGGACTCGCCGTATGCGCCGTTGTCGGTGTTTGCGCTTAATCCGAACTTTGTGTATTCAAAAAATCTTAAGACCTACCCGCAACCCGAAATTGAAACATTTATTAAACAAAATAATTGGGTCGAATTTTATGCGTACTATATGACAATCAAAGAGGCCTGTGACCACAAAGACTGGATTAACTGGCCTGTGGAGTTACAAACTTTTGATAACCCAAGTGTCGCCGCTTTTTTGACAACCCGAAAAGACCGTATAATTCACCATATTTGTGTACAAATGAACTTGTTTGAGCAATGGGCGGAAATCCACAAATACGCAAATGACCGCGGAGTCAAAATCATCGGCGACATCCCGATATATGCGGCGATGGACTCGACAGATGTTTGGGCGAAAAGGGAACAATTCAGCTTTACAGGCGGAAAACCATCTGGCGTTGCGGGTGTAGGCCCTGATTACTTTAACTCGGACGGGCAACTTTGGGGGAATCCTCTGTATAACTTCGAGCATATGCAAAAAGACAAATATAAATGGTGGATTATGCGGTTGAAGCACCAGTTGGCACTTTGCGATGTTTTGCGAATCGACCACTTTCGCGCGTTTGATACCTATTACAAAATCCCGTACGGTGCACCGACGGCAAAAAACGGCGAATGGTTAAAAGGTCCAGGTATCAAGTTCTTTAATGCGGTCAAAAAAGCAATTCCTGATGCACAACTGATTTTAGAGGACCTTGGTGAAATCACCCAAAGTGTTCGCAACCTCCGCGATAAAACAGGCTATCCAGGAATGCGCGTTATGCAGTTTGGTTTTGGAGGCGATATGTCTAATGAACACTTGCCAAGCAACTATCCGCAAAACTGTGTGGGATATTTGGGTACGCATGATAATGATACTTTTGTTGGGTTCTTAAAAAGCATTAACCCAAAAGAGCGCAAGGTTGTAGACAAATATCTAAGCAGCAACAATGTTTGTGTCAAGGACGTAACTCGCATTGCTATTGAAGATATCTTGAGTTGCCCAGCCGATATTGTGGTAATACCTATGCAAGACATATTGTTGCAAGACACAAAACACCGCATGAACGTACCAGGTACAACATACGGCAATTGGAAGTACCGCCTTAATGCAAATGATTTAAAACCAGAGTTAAGCAATTACATAAGGTTGCTTATCGAAAGGAGTGGCAGATGAAAGACAAAGACGAAAAAATATATCTGTTTCATCAAGGCACGTACTATAAGAGTTACGAGTTTTTTGGCTGTCACTTTTTGCATAATGATTCACATGATAAGCGCGATATCAAATGCGAGTACGGAAAGGCGGTTTTTCGTGTTTGGGCTCCAAGGGCAAAGTCGGTTTCGTTGGTAGGGGACTTTAACGGGTGGGATAGTAAAAAACACGTGATGAAGAAGGTAAACAAAAGCGGTGTCTGGGAAACCGAAGTAGACATGGTATCCCAATACCACAAATACAAGTACGAAATCACGACCTCGAACGGGCGCAGGGTATTAAAAGCCGACCCTTACGCGACTTTTAACGAAACAGACGGTGGAACCGCTTCGATGGTTTTTGATATCAATGGCTATAAGTGGAATGACACCCAATACATGAAAAAGCGGCGAAACCAAAATATTTTGGAAAAGCCCGTTAATATCTACGAGGTCAATTTGGGTTCTTGGAAAAGAAAATATGACGGCGACCGATTTACATACCGCGAGTTAGCGACCGAGTTGGTTGATTACTGTGTTGATATGGGCTATACGCACATCGAGATTATGCCAATCACAGAATATCCTTTTGAGGGAAGTTGGGGTTATCAATGCACTGGGTTTTTCTCGGTCACCAGTCGGTTTGGTTCACCCCACGATTTTATGTACCTCGTTGATATGGCTCACCAAAAAGGCCTTGGGGTCATCCTAGATTGGGTTCCGTCGCACTTTCCAAAAGACGATTTTGCCCTTGCAGATTTT
>WQSK01000035.1 GCA_009787915.1 Bacillota bacterium | reverse complement strand
GTTGCTCCGCTTTTCCCGATTACACGACCCATGTCACGCTCTGCAACCATTACGGTTACGTTTACGTTTTCGCCGTCTTCTTGAACAGAAAGTTTTACGCTGGCTTCATCCTCTACAAGTGATTTGATGATGTGTTCGATTACTTGAATCATTTTTTATTTCTCCTTTTTTTTCTTAGCAACAGGCTTTGCTGGTGCTGATTTTTTTACTTTTGGTTGTTTTTTAGGTTCAAGAACCTTCGCCTTAACCAATACGGCGTGCGCGGTGTCGGTTGGCAACGCGCCTTTCGCAATCCAAGACATTGCGACTTCGCGGTCTATTTTGATAGCGGAATCATCGGTGCCCTTTGGGTCGAATGTTCCAAGAATCTCGATAAACTTGCCGTCGCGCGGACTGCGTGATTCTGCGACGACGACGCGATAAAAGGGATTTCCCTTGTCGCCAAGTCGTGTCAATCTGATTTTAAGTGCCATTTTACCTCCTTTATTTGATTTATCTTTCACTGGTGCATAAGTCATAACTTGCTTCCAGAAAAAAATACTTTGTCACTGCACAAATGCGCCTACCCTGATATCACCTCATACCTGCCCCCAATTTTTTGCGCATTGACGGAGAGGCAAGTTGCCTCATCATCTGTTTAGATTGCTCGTACTGTTTAAGTAGCGAGTTTACTTCTTGGATTGTTGCACCCGCACCTGCGGCTATGCGGCGTTTGCGACTGGCTTTAAGTTCGTCTGGGTTTCGCCTTTCAAACGGTGTCATGCTTTGGATGATTGCTTTGTTTTTAAGGATTTGCCTTTCGTCAATCTTGCCGTCGAACTTCATTTTGCCACCAAAAGCCCCGCCCATGCTTTCCATAATTTGGTCGAGATTACCCATTTTTTTGATGTTTTCATATTGATGCAAAAAATCTTCCAAAGTAAAGGAATTTCCCCGCATCTTTTTTTCCATGGCGAGGGCTTCTTGTTCGGAAACCGCGACTTTGGCTTTTTCGATGATTGTCAAAACATCGCCCATGCCCAAGATTCGGGAAGCAATGCGCTCTGGGTGAAACGGTTCGATATCGCCGATTTTTTCACCAATACCGCAAAATTTTATGGGCTTACCAGTGACACTTCTGATAGACAAAGCCGCACCACCGCGCGCGTCACCATCGAGTTTTGTAAGCAAAACACCTGTGAGCCCAATTTCTTCGTCGAATTTTTTGGCGGTGTTGACGGCGTCTTGCCCCGTCATTGCGTCTACGGTCAAAAGGGTTTCAATAGGTTTGGTTTCTTTTTTTATGTTCGAGAGTTCAACCATTAACTCGTTATCAATGTGCAAGCGTCCAGCCGTGTCGATGATGACCGTGTCAAAGCCGTTTTTTGTTGCGTGCTTTACACCGTTTGCTGCGATTTTTACGGGGTTGCCTTTGCCCTCGTCATAGACTTCGCACCCTGCACCTTTGGCGACGACCTTTAATTGGTCAACCGCGGCGGGACGATACACGTCGCAGGCAACCAGCAATACGCGCTTGCCTTGGGATTTAAGCATATGGGCGAATTTTCCGCAAAAGGTTGTTTTACCAGCACCTTGGAGGCCACACATTAGGTAGACACTTGGCGGCATTGGAGATATTGCCAATTTTTCGTTGGTTGTTCCCAACAACTCGGTCATTTCCTCGTGCACAATTTTGATGACCTGTTGACCTGGGGTTAGGCTTTGCATTACGCGCTCGCCCAATGCTTTTTCAGAAATTTTTGCTATGAATTTTTTGACAACCAAAAAGTTTACGTCGGCCTCTAAAAGTGCCAACTTAACCTCTCGTGCCGCCGCATTTATTTCAACCTCGGTTAACTTACCGCTACCCGTAAGTTTCGCGAAAATGTGTTTCAACCGTTCAGACAGATTTCCAAAAGCCATGCTTCAACCAACCCTCAACATACTTATATGATAGACAATTTGGATGGACTTGTCAATACATAAATTTAATACTTGTGTTTTGAGCGGAAGTTTGGTATGATGAAAAACACGGATGGATAAGTCTTGCGTTGCTCGTCTTGTCCCTCCTCGCTTCGCTCGGATGGATAACAACCTGCTTCGCAGAACGTTGGTCATCCTCGCTTCGCTCGGATGGATAGCTCAGTTGGTTAGAGCACCCCGCTCATAACGGGTAGGNCGCGGGTTCGAGTCCCGAACCATCCACCATCAAAATTAAACCTTTTGTTATTCGACCTCCCGTTGGGCGGATTTCATCCTTGTAACGGGTAGGTCGCGGGTTCGAGTCCCGAACCATCCACCATCAGTGGCAAAGAAATTGCCAAGAAGAAAGTTTCTACATTTGCATCAAAGGTCTTGCGTGTTTTTTAAGGAAATGTCATAATCCGATATGACAATACGACTTATCAAAAAAGATGAAATTTCGCAAGTGCAGAAATTGGCAATCGCGACGTGTGCCTCTGCGTGGAAAGATTACTACCCACAACGGTCGATTGATTACGTCATAAAGAATGATTTAACTCTTGAAAAACTTGATTCTAAAATTTCCGAATCAAGTTTTTATGTCGTTCTAAATGATAAAGAAATAATAGGGTGTGGTGGGATAAAACCAATGAATAAAACTGAAAGCGCTATTTTCGCGATTTTTGTATCGCCACTGCACCAAGGAAAAGGGCTTGGCAAGGTAATTATGGAAACACTGGAAAATGATAAATTTGGGAAACGGGCAAACAGAATAGAACTCCCATCTTCATTACCTGGAATTCCTTTTTACAAAAAACTTGGATATGAACATAAAAATGGCAAACTGAATTATGGCGATGGGCAATTCATTATGGAAAAGCGGTTCAAACTTTAACACCGATGCTCCACCACTTTGACTACAATGAAAATTTAATCAATGTTTAAGTCATGGCTGTCAAACAATGGGCTGTCGAAAAATTCGCTTGCGCGCATTTCTAATGCACGGATAATTTGCATTACTGTTTTAAGATTAACACTTGCGTTGCGTTCACTCATCAAAGCGCGTGCCGTATTTGGTGAAATAAAACCAAGTCGCTCAAGTTTATATAACGACATATCTCGATTTTCTAATATTTCTTTAAGCCTCTGCTTTACTGCTTGGGTCAATGTCATTCGTTTTACTCCTTAGTAGTGTTTTTACACTAATATTTTATCAGCAAAACTTCTTGACATATTGGTGCGTATGTACTATTGGTATTTGCACACCTATATATTTGGTTTTTCCTATTGACTTTTGCCGCAATTTGTGGTATAGTTCGTACAATGGGAAATATAAAATTAAGACAAGTAGTTGACAGTGTTAGGGCTTTGTTCGACGAGAAGTTTCGCGAAGAAAGAAAAGAAACCACAGAGTTTAAAGGAATTATGGCAAATCATTATGAAGGGATACAAAACCGCGCGAAAAGAACAGAGGTTTTGGCAAAATATAATGTGCTTGCGGCAAAATTGAGTTTGGATAACTTGTATAGATTTTTGGAGGATGCCGAGAAGCCTTTTACAAAAGATGAAAAAGGTCGTGAATGCGCTGGGCAAATGGCGTATCGGGCGTATGAGTTGGTCGGTTTGGCAAAACAACAGATTTTAAACAATGTGACTTTTTCGGGCCGAGCAAAAGGACTCGACGATATGGAAAAAATTAATTTATTCCACAGTGAAAATCAGTCAATGGGCGCCGCAAGCAATAAAATACTTGACGAATGTACGGATAAAAGTTACGTACATGGTGATTATGTTTTTGGCTCGAAATATTTCCAAAACATTGATAAATATAGGTTTACCATCTCCAACGGGGATGACCGTGATATTTATGGTTCCAAAAGACTGGGCAACGCGAGCGCGGACCAAGAAGAACGTATGCTCTACAGCCCTAAAGACCAATTTATGTTCGGTGGGATTCACAACAAACTTGCTTGCACCCTCCGCGACATGTCCGTTACCGAGCGAATTGGGTACTTAACCGAATTGGGACTATCCTCCGATAAGGCAAGCGATTTTGCGAGAAACTATTTTGATTTTAATCTGCCCATAGGAATCACTTATACTGCTAAGCCGTACGCTAACAAAGAAAAAATCGAACAGACACAACAATATATGCAAGAACTTGTAGAAGTGAATTTTCAAAAGATGTCTGCGCTTAATGTTGAAGAACCAGAATTTTAATTGCGATAACACAAAAAAATACTTGTCAAGATTTTAGGGTTGTTATACAATACGTGCTATGGCTTATTTGTCTATTTCATTAATGGTGATACTTATTGTATTAGAAGTCGCATCAATCGCGACGCATTTGACTTTGTCCCTAAAGAAAAAACGTGCAATCAACAGAAACACGGACGGCATAGATGCTATTCGTGAAGAAATGACGGTGCTTAAAGACAAGATAAAGGAACTTGAATGCGATTGTGGTAAATGAGGTTTAGAACCTTCGTTCTTCCCCTGTGACTATGATGCGAGGGGCTATGCGTCGGATGTGTTCGATTAATTCCGCCCTAGGTCGTTTGCCTGTGTTTTTGTTTATGCGGTCGCCGATACTGAAAATACCGCGAGAATCATCTTGCATAACAATTGTAATGTCGTCGTACGCCGAGCCAGACCCTTGTGGCATTATTTCAACGGACTTGATGTCAGTGAGGTTGATATTTTTGCTTATACCCGAATTCGAGCCCATGGACATACGGTGTGCGTTTGGGCTTGGGGCGACATAGAACAACAACACATCGTGGGTCAATATAAACGCCCCCACAGGTGCGCGCGAGGTTATCGTATGCCCGTCCGTAAACCAAACACGATTGCGGATGACGAAAACCGCGTTTCGCGCCATAGGGTGTCGGTCTATCATACGGCGTGTTTCCGACCTCATCCTGTAAAACCTAAACAGGGTGAATAAAAAACTTAGGGCAAACAACGGCAGAACTATGTATAACATATTTGGCATGCTTGATTGTACTATGAGGAAAAGATTTTTGCAAGGCTTATCGCAAATTAGTTAGCGCGCGAGTTCAAAATAAACGTTTGCCCATTTGCATTTGTGAACGTATATGTGACCATGACTCCAGGTGCAAGCACGGGCGGTCGCGGAATAGTCCAGCCAGGTCCAATTGGGCCAGTTGCTTCGGCGTGGTTATTTGGATTTGTGATAAACGCCATATTTGTATTAAGTTCGGGAACAAAAACTATCAAGTACAAAACATATCGCTCGGACCCACCCAATAGTTCGAACTCGACGGTTTGGCCACTAAACGTAGGGGCTATTACACCGCCAAGACCAGACTCTGACCACTCTCCATGCCCAGGCCCAACCCAAGTACCCATTGACATAACGCCTGCGCTTAGGTTACCAGTATGGTTTGGGTCGGTCAAAAAACCCATACGCACGCTGTGCATTAAACCGCCGTGGTTATTTAGGGCAATCGGGGCTTGGTTAAATTGTTGTATTCTGTCGTTAGGTTGCAACGTTGGTTGACCTACGACACCAAGACCTATTACATTCTCGTGCCCCACCGCCCTTAGGTTCAAATCGCCTGTCACCATGTGGGTAAAGGTTCGGGCTACCCCATTTTGTTCAATCAATTGGTGCCTCCATGCAAAGACGGTATTATTAGCGTTGTTTGTGAAGTACAAAAAGTTTACCAAATCAACAGGTGTGATGACGACAATTTGCCCAGAGCGGAACTCTCCTGATTCAACCGCGGTATCATCGTTTGCAACCAAAAGTCGAACGGTTCCGCCCTCGATTGTGATGTTTACAACTTGCTGGACGGATACGGGTACAACATTACTTGTGGCGTATGCGGTTTGCGCACCGTTTACGGTCGTGTTCGTGTTTGTTACAACCACAAAAAAGAACACAGTCCCTGCTGTTTGCGTGTTTGGGTTAAGGGTCGCATTGGTTGCATCTTGTATCTTTGTTGCACCTACCGTATCGTTGAAGGAATTTCTGAACCATTGAAAACTGAGGCTCCCACCGTCGGGTGAAGTTGCCGTGACCGAGAGGGTTACAACCGCCCCAACGTCCACGGTTTGTGCGGTTGGTTGGGTTGTAATATTCGGAGCCATTGCATCTACATAGGTTGGGCCCCTTTCAAAAACACCTGCCGCCCAAAGCCCGCCAAACAATGCACCAAAAAAAATTAACAAACAAATTCCCGCAATGATGATTGCTTTCATGCCTCTAGTATGTCACATAAATTTTGCCACATACAAATGATTTGTCAAAGTTTTCAAAAAATGCTACGTTGACTTATGAAAACTGTGATCACCATTGATATTTGGCGCATGGGCGTCAGCGCAGCTGAGATTTTTTTGCCCGCAATCTATGACGAGTTCACGGCAAAGAAACGACAACTGTTTGACAAAATCCAAGTTATCTCAAACTGTAATATCGAATGGAAACTTTTGCATGGCGAGGTTTTAAAATCGTATTCCAATATGGTTTTGTTCGTTAAAAACAAGTCCCCTGTCCGTGTTTTGTTTTTAAAAGATTGTGACTTGCTTTCCGTATCAAACTTTGTTTTCGCCGAAAAATGTTTGCCAGGGAAAACCTCGGTTGGCGACCTTGTCAAGCAAGGCAAAATCCAAATCGAGTACATCGACCTTAACCAAAGGACGAACGTCAAAGAACACGGGCACGTACAAATTGGGTCGTGTAATACTTTTGAACTCTTGAAATCTATGGCAAGCGGTTTCGTTACCATAAATCAAACTGGTGAAATCAAATACCGCGTAGACGAAATTACATACAACCCGAATTTCGAGTGCACAATTTTTGCGAAAACAAACGAGTTCGCCCTTGAGATACCGCATAAAGGCATTATAAAAATCTCGGATATGCGTTGGATTTTGCTCCAAAAAAATGGGGCTTTCACCGAACAATCCGTGTCAAAAATTCTGGGGAAACCCCTTAATTAAGCCTTGATTTTTGCAAGCGCAGATTTTGATTCCGCAACCGTTCCGTCAATTTCGGCTTTAAGTTTTTCCAACTGGGTTTTTTCGCTGTTGATTTTTTTGGTGTACAACTTTTCAAGTTCCGCCTTAAATTCTTCGGCATATTTTTTTGCCATTTCTTTATTGGCTTTTTTAAGTTTTTCCAAAACAAACGCAGGATAACTGTATGAATAGATACCCTTCACGTAGGTTTTAAAATTCGCCAAACTCTTTTTACCAAGTTTACCGTTTTTGATATCGCAACTGAATTTGTATTGAATGACGTTAAAGAAAATATCGGTTCTATCCGTTTCGCCTTTAGGCAATTTTGCTTTGTCGACTTTGATAACCAACGCTGGTACCCCAACCGTTTCCTTGTTGACTTCCAAAGTTTCCCACGGCCTAAGAACCTCGATAGACTTCATGTAACTCTCAAGTTCAATCTCGCACAAGTACCCTGCATCCGTGGGCTTGTGTGTTTTTGCAGGCATCGGAAAGTCGGCTTCTTTAAGATATGTTTTTGCTTCCATAATTTTCTCCTTTGTCTATTATTGGAATGTACAAAGTATATCATACAAACTTTTTAATTACAAGAAAAATCTGCCAACAATTCCTACAACTGTCTTGTGAGCATCGCAAGCGACGCGGCCATATCCTCGTTTTTGATTATGACAGTTTGTGGCACCCTAAGGTTCGTCGGCGTAAAGTTCCAGAGCGCGCGAATTCCCGCACTCACAAGTTTGTCACAAACGCTCTGCGCACAAACCGCTGGCACGGTGATAATCCCGACCTGAACATTTTGATGCTTGCAAAAATTGGCGATATCGTCAATACCAAAGACCTTAATACCACCGACTTGGGTGCCAACAAGGGTCGGTTCTCGGTCAAACGCGCCCACAATTTCAAGCCCATAGTTTTTAAAATTCTCGTATTTAAGAAACGACTTGCCCAAATTCCCGACCCCTACAAGAACGGCCTTGGTTGACTTTCCGTGCCCCAAAAACCGTTCAATATCAACGATTAAATCCTTGGTCACGTAACCAATTTTGGGCTTGCCCCCGTCACTGACCATAGCAAGGTCTTTCCTAACCTGAACCTCGTGCACACCAAGCGCCGACGCAATCGTAGTTGAGGAAATCGTTTCTGTTTCATTGGAAAGTTGTTTCATAAATCTCAGATAACTTAACAACCGATTATAAAGCAACATGGTTTACTTCCCGTAAAAAGCGTTGAGGTACATTTGTTTCATCTCGGCCATAAGCGGGTAGCGTGGATTTGCGCCTGTACATTGGTCGTCGAAGGCTTGCTCTACCATTTTGTCCATTTTTTCTAGGAAATCTTTTTCTGAAACACCGTATTCTTTGATTGTCTTTTTAATTCCAATAGCGGCCTTCAATTCGTCGATTTTTCCAAGCAAACCGTCTACCCCTTTAACACCGATATAAGACGCAATTTCTTCATATCGGGCTTTTGCAAACGGATGTGTGTATTGCGAGAACGCACCCATTTTTTTTGGGTTGTCGGTGGCGTTGTATTTAATGACTTCTTTTATTAAGAGCGCGTTTGCCACACCATGCGGGAGGTCAAAGAAAGCCCCTAGTTTGTGCGCCATCGAATGGCATATTCCAAGGAAAGCATTTGCGAACGACATACCTGCTATTGTTGCGGCGTCTGCCATTTTTTCACGCGCTTCGGCGTTCTTGCCATCGGCGTATGCGATTGGGAGGTACTTGAACACATTTTTGATTGCGGTCAGTGCCATGCCGTCCGTGTAATCCGATGCCAACATAGAGGCATAGGCTTCCAAAGAGTGAACCAGTGCGTCGATACCAGATGCGGCGGTAAGACCTTTTGGCATATCCATCATAAGGTCAATGTCAACAATAGCCATGTTAGGCAAAATTTCATAGTCGGCAAGTGGGTATTTAATACCTGTTTTGTCGTCCGTGATAACCGCGAAAGGTGTGACTTCGGAACCCGTACCTGCGGTGGTTGGGATTGCGATAAAGTTTGCTTTGCCACCCATTTTTGGAAAGCCACAAACACGTTTTCTGATATCCATGAATCGCATAGCAAGGTCAAGGAAGTCGGCTTTTGGGTGTTCATACAAAACCCACATGATTTTTGCGGCGTCGATTGGCGAGCCTCCGCCAAGTGCAATGATACAATCGGGTTCGAACTCCCTCATGATTTTCGCACCCTCGTGCGCGGTCGATAGTGTTGGGTCGGGCTTTACGTTAAAGAACGTATGGTGACGAATTCCCATTTCGTCCAACTTGTCGGTGACGGGTTTTGTATAGTTGTTTTTGTACAAAAACTCGTCCGTGACGATAAAGACTTTTTTCTTTCCATAGACTTGTTTCAACTCATCGAGTGCGACTTTTAGGCATCCTCTTTTGAAATAGACCTTTTCAGGTGTTCTAAACCACAACATATTTTCTCTCCTTTCTGCTACTGTTTTAATATTTATAAGGTGTTTGACTCCAACGTTTTCAGACACCGAGTTCCCGCCCCATGAACCGCAACCAAGGGTCAAAGACGGATTTAAACTAAAGTTATATAAGTCACCGATACCGCCGTGCGACGACGGGGTGTTTATAAGGATACGGCAGGTTTTCATCTCGGATTCAAATTTATCCATATCTTTTTTTTCATTAACATTAATGTGAAGCGATGCCGTATGTCCATATCCGCCTGCGACGATGAGGGCGTGTGCTTTTTTTACCGCTTCGTCGAATTTTTTGTATTTGTAAAAAGCCAAAACTGGTGACAACTTTTCATGCGCAAATTCTTCGGTGAACTCGACGGATTCGACCTCACCAATCAAAATTTTTGTGTCTTTAGGAACCGAGATACCTGCCAAGCCCGCAATTGTTTCCGCCGATTGACCAACAATTTTTGCGTTCAAGCCGCCGTTTACGACAATGGTTTTTCGGACTTTTTCGGTTTCGTCTGGGGTCAAAAAATAACAACCTTGATAAGTAAACTCTTTTTTGACCTCGGCGTAGATTGCCTCGTCAATGATGATGGCTTGTTCAGAAGCACAAACTACCCCATTATCAAATGTTTTTGAAACAATGATAGAACTGACCGCGGTTTTAATGTCTGCGGTTTTGTGGATGACGGCGGGAACGTTACCTGCGCCCACACCGATAGCGGGTTTGCCCG
>WQSK01000034.1 GCA_009787915.1 Bacillota bacterium | reverse complement strand
TGCGTGCGGAACTTAAAAAACACGGCTGCACATTTCAGGGTCATTCAGATACAGAGGTTTTACTCTTGTCGTTTATACAATGGGGCGAAAAGTGTCTTGACAAGTTAAACGGGATTTTTGCTTTTGCCATTTGGAACGATAAGACAAAACGACTATTCGCCGCACGCGACCGCATGGGGGTCAAACCATTTTTTTATAAAAAAGCGGATGATGGTATCATCTTTGCTTCTGAATTAAAGAGTCTGTTTAAAAATCCAAATTGCCCTGCCATTCTTGACAAGCATGGGATTAACCAGATGTTTTTACTAGGCCCTGGGCGAATCCCAGGCAGCGGAGTTTTTGTAGACATAAAAGAACTGCGCCCTGGGGAATTTTTGTGGCTTGATAAACAAGGGCTTGAGATTAAAAAATATTTTTCTTTAAAAGCCAAAAAACATACGCAAACATTTGATGAAACCGTAGAAACGCTTAAGGACCTGGTGCTTGATTCTATCGACAGGCAACTTGTGTCTGATGTTCCGCTTGCATGTTTTTTGTCGGGCGGTTTGGATTCAAGCATTATTTCATATGCTGCGTCGAAGAAATACAAAGCCGAGGGAAACACGTTATCGACCTACTCTGTTGATTTCCAAGGCAATGATAAGAACTTTGTCAAAAGCAAATTCCAACCCGACAGCGATGCGAAATATATAAAACAAATGGTTGATGTTTTGGGAACAAATCACAAAAATATTATCCTTGAAAACGATGATGTTGTAACAGCACTTAAAGAAGCCGCCCTAGCACGGGATTTGCCTGGTATGGGCGACATTGATTCGTCGCTTTTGCTGTTTTCGCGCGAGGTCAAAAAACAACACACAGTTTGCCTATCAGGTGAATGTGCCGACGAATTATTCGGGGGCTACCCATGGTTTTTTGACGGGCGCTCAAAGGAAGAAGTATTCCCGTGGTCACGCAGTATTGACTTGCGCAAAAAACTTATCAACCCAAAATTCTTGGTTGAAAACCCCGAAAAGTTCGTGCACGATTGTTACATTGAAACGACCAAAAACGTCGATACTTTACCGACCGATAGCGAAAAAGACATTCATGCACGAAAAATGTTCATGCTAAACATCCAATGGTTCATGCAAACACTTCTTGACCGCAAAGACCGTATGACCATGTATTGCGGCCTCGAAGTTCGTGTTCCGTTTTGCGACCACCGTTTGGCGGAATACGCATATAACATTCCTTGGGAAACAAAAGCATATCAAGGGCGCGAAAAAGGTTTATTAAGAGAGGCTTTCAAAGACATTCTTCCAAACGAAATTGTTTATCGCAAAAAAAGTCCGTATCCAAAAACTTTTGATTCAAAATTCTTTGAAATGACAAAAGAAGGCGCAACCAAAGCAATAAACAAAGGCGGACTGTTATCTAAACTTGTCAACCGAGAGTACTTTGATTATTTGCTGACACTCCCGCCAGAGCAAGCAGAACCGTGGTACGGGCAACTCATGCGTTTGCCTCAAATCTTTGCGTTCCTCATGCAACTTGATTATATATTACAAGAATATCAAGTAAAATTATTGGGTTATTAATTTACAACTAATTGACAAGCGATTAAATTAAGTTTCATAATGAAGCAATGGGATTTTGTGGAATTTTCGAATGTGGGAAAAATACCTTGGACATCGACAAGTCTTGGCATGCGATACATTACACCTTGACAGGCAAAGTTTGGTCAAGAACCAGTGACCCGCTTTCATGGATAATGATGGGCAAAAACCCACAAGAAAAGGAGCACCAACTTGACCTTGGTGAAATTAAAGATATAAACATTGCACTTGAAGCGGTTACTGATGAGGTACTTCGTGAAAAATTTTCACTTTATGATTTGTTTGCAAAAGACATCTATCCATATCACAACGAGCAAATCAAGGAGCAAGTCGAGGCATTACAAAAACTTGGACAATTTTTCCAACCTTTTCTTGACGATACAAAGAAATATATGGTTGATTTTAACCAAAACAAAAAGCGGGAAATATTAACAAAGATGAATATTGGGGTTACCGAGGACGAGGAGTTTGAATATATACTTGAATATACTCGGATGATTAAAGATTTTTTTAAAGAGGCTGAATTAAAAAACAAGTCGATTAACTTTAAAATCAAAGAAGAAGTTGATTAATCAATCATTTCTTTGTTTTTGTCAAGTTGATATGCGTCGAGTTCGGTGGACTCGGCTTGTTTGTTCAAATCAAAAAGGCTTCTCTCGTTCTCGCGGACATCATCCCTTAACGATGATATAGTTATGGAACCGTCACGGCTATTTATGCTGTCGCTAATAATACGGTTTTTTTGATACAGTTTTGAATTACGTTTATAAACGTCTTCTTGCATTGCCTTAATTGCTTCCTCGTATGTTCGCCCGTCCAAAAGTTCCAAAATACGGCGTGACCTTGCCTCTTTGTACGACTCTACATTTGAGTCGGGTTTTACTGTGTCGAAAGTAAAGTTCGCACCAAACGGGCTTGTATGAACGATTTTGCTGTAATCACGGCAATCATGCATATCTTGCAGGCCCGCAAGTGTTAGAAGTATTGATTCGTTGCTATGATTACTGCTCTTATTATGGTCACGTTTGGCTATTTTATATAAGCCATCCATCTCCTCTTTCATTTTTGCGAGTTCTTCTTTGAGCGCTCGTGGCTTGAAAAACTTTTTTGACTTCTGGTTGTACTCGGCACCGATTTCCCACGCTTTTTTAGTGGCCTCTGCGTTTTCAAGAAATTCGGTAACCATGGAACAGTAATTGTCACTGTGTTCCCACAAATGGAGTGCGGCGTGCGCACTTTTATTACTTGCCAAGCGGGCTTGCATCGTATCAATCTCGTTTTGTAGTTTGTTATCCATAACAATTTCCTCCTTAATTTTTTTAAACAACAAAATATACTACCCCCCCCCACAAAATTGTAAAGCGATTTTGCCTATAAATTAAAAAATTTTTTGGCGGAAATCACTTGATTAAAATCAAGGTGCAAGTTATATTTTTGGTATGAAAAAAACTTGGATTTTGGGGATGTCATGTTTGATTTTGGTCATTGCAACGGCAATGATGATTTCGGGTCTTTCAGAAGGCGTCCAATACATTGTGCACGCGTGTGCAAGTTGCGGTGACCCAACACATACTCCTCCGACTGGCGGAGGCGGAACAAGTAGCGGCAGTCAAAGCGGCGGGCATTCAGGTAACAACCCAGGTATCAGCCCCCTCGTTTGGATTTCGTTAGGTCTTTTGGGAATTGTGGGTGTGCTTGTTATGGTTATTGTGCTCCGCCGTGTGAATGACAGCAAGATGTCAAACCCGACACCAACCGCACAGGCTCCAAGTGTTGAAACAACAACAGAACAAGAACAAGGTTAATTATACCGCTATACCAAAAGGTGATGCTTTGCGTACTGGGCGAACTGGGAAGCGCGAAGAGGTTCTTGGTTGTGCTTGTTTTTTATGCATGGTGTCAAATAACTCGTATGGTTGCTTTAGTTTCGGGGCGTTTTTCATTACGGCGTTTTCTTTGTGACACTCGAATAATGGTATGCCTGCAAGTGCTCCGCCGAGTACACCTGCTATGGTTCCCAAGGTACCGCCGACAACTGCCCCGACGTGACCAGCGACCGTGGCACCCATCATCGCCCCCGTAAGACCGCCTGCGATAGAACCAACAAACGCCCCGCTAAGTGCGAAGTCTTTGAGTTTTGGACCAGTATATGGTGCTTGTTCTACTGTTTGGAAAAACGCTTTGCTATCAAAAGTATTACTCATAATTCAACCAATATAGCACGTTTTTTGCGTTTTGTAAAGGGTTAAATTTTTAACATTCCAGAAATTTCATTGTGGACGTTGTCGCAGGTTTGGTTGATACATTCGGATGCGGTGGCAATTGTCAGTTTGTTCGGGGCGATTTGTTCCAAAGATTCGAGGGTTTTAAGTTTCACCGCATCACGAAATGCCGAGAGCAACCGCTCTGCCACGTGTTGGGTTGCAAAAGACAGTTCGTCTTTTTTATTCAGTTTGCTTGGTATAAAATCGGTAATCATTTTCATAAACGTCAAATCCGTCGCGGAAACAACCGCGGTTTTTGCGACCTCGATTGAAAACGGCGTTGTTTGATTAAGAAAGTCTTTGCACGCCAACTTTATCATGTCGCGCGATTTAAAAAGAGATTCAACCAAAACATCGTTTATCATAGGGGGTTATCCTTTGTTGGCTTCTTCGATAACAAAATTTAGAACCTTTGTGGCGGTGGCTTCGTCGTCGACCAAAGTTACGGATTCTTCGTCCGTTGGGTCGATTTTGAAAACCAATACTTCTTCCTCGGGACCGCCTACCTCGTGCAAGACCGCATAAATTTGCCCGTCGTCATCGGTGACAACCGCGACTTGTTCAAGTTCAACTTCTTTGCCCTCGGCATCAAAGAGAAAAATATTTTCGTCGTCGGTGTCGGACATTAGGCGCTCTAGCAAAGAGATATCATAATCCGCATCGTTTGGGTCGAGTTTCTTTTTATCTGCCATATCGTTATTATTCCCCACCTTCGATTGCGTCAACGGGACACACATTTTTTAAACACTCTCCGCATCTCGTGCAGTTTTTGTTGATTGTGTGTTTACCATCGGCGGGCTCTATGGCACTGTGCGGACACACGGATACGCACATTCCACAGTTGATACAAGTGTCATTAATCTTGACAGTTTTAGGCATTAGGGAAACCTCCTTTATTATCTAGGTAACTTTGTAATATCATGCAAGCAGCCACCGCGTCAATTGATTCTTTGGTTTTTGTTGAACGAATGTGGTGTTCGGCCATGTTACTTGTCATATATTCGTTTACAAAAACTATTGGCACACCTGCTTCCTCTGCCAACAATTTGGCGAACTCGCGAACGGTTGGTGCAAAGTCAGAATCGGTACCGTCTGCGTGCAAGGGCAACCCCATGATGACGGTTGTGTTGTCTTTGATGTGTTGTTTCAGTGCCAAGATTGTTTTCCTAAAACCATGGTTGGGCAAAACCCCGATTGGGGATGCCAAGAGCCCGTCGCTTTTCGCCAAACCGATACGTTTCAGACCGTAGTCAATGCATAGGTACTTCATTTGACTATTGTATCCTTTAATGTGGGTTCGGCGCAAACATCTTCGATAGTTTTATAGACTTTTCTGGGAATCGGTTTCCATTTGACAGGCCAAAACACGGCGAAGAACTGGGCAAAGTCGATGATGAGTTGCACAAACGGCCAGAGCGTAAAATGAATGAGGGTTTTGTACTTTGGTTGGAGGCGAATGTCACCGTTTTCGCGAATGATTGCGACCATGTTATAAAGGCAGTGCCAAAGATAAAAAGAAGCGAACCAAAACATGAAATTAATAACCATCGGGGATAGCCCATGTTCGGGTACGGCGAGCCAATAGATGAAGGCTCCGATTGGGTAAAGGATTGCCAGGATGAATGAAAGCATCCAAACAGGTGTAAATGAAATTAGAGAGTCGAGAACGGAAAAACGTTTTTGGACATCAGACAATGGAGGTTTCCACCACGGGCGTCTGGCTTTAATTTCACTCTCGGCTGCGGAACTCGTCCTACCCTCTTGCGAGGCTACGTCCTCAGACAAGTCCTCGCTGTCGAGCGAAACAAAAGCCAGACGCTGTTCAGTGGTGGCGAGAGTTGCTTTTTGGCCCGTTTCGGAATTTTTCTGGGGGGGGGTAGAAATTGAATTGGACTTTTTCGGCTGGCGATACGGGGCGAAGAGCCCGAGGATAAGGTGCGGGAGATATTTTATGTACGCGACGACATTGCCCCTTGCCCAGCGCATTTTTTGTCGTAACAAAATACGTAAACCAACTGGTTGCTCGTCAAACAATTTTGCATCCTGACAATATGTGCCGCGAACTCCGCGGGCTATCATGTCTAGGCTTATTTCACTGTCTTCGCTTATACCCATCCACCGCCAGCCGCGCGCAAGGATGTGGCTACGGATTAACATTCCTGTGCCGTTTATGGGCATCGTTAAACCAAGAATCGCGTACGGGCGGTCACGGCGACCCATGATTCCATACCATTGGACCGCGCTGTAACCGCTTACTATTGTGTCGTCAAAGTTCTTCATGCAACGCATACCCGTGAACATATCGAATTCGGGTTTCGCAAAAACGTTGTTCATTTCAGCCACAAAGTTTTTATCAACAACATTGTCCGCATCAAAGTGAAAGAAGCCGTCGAACGAAGAAATGCCTCCGTGTTCGCGGTCGATTTCTTTTAGCATATGGTCGAGGGCGTAGGCTTTCCTATGTTTGTTGTCATTTAATTCAAATACCACTGCCCCAGCCTCTTTGGCGGTCTTTGCCGTGTCATCAGAACAATTGTGTGCGCAAACAAATATAGAGAGTAACTCCCGTGGATAGTCTTGTTTTTTTAAACTGTCAATAAGTTGTTTGATTACTGTGGCTTCGTTTCTGGCACAAATCATGATGGCAAAGCGGTGTTGCTTTTCAGATTTTGGGAAACGCTTTCTGGGTAAAAACAATCCAATCAAAAGTATTGCGACTTTATAGAGTGTAATTATGCCGTACACATAGACTATGGCACGGATGATTTCATCGACTAGTTGCATTTTTTCCTGCGGTGGATAAAGCCACCCGTGAGTGTGACTTTGCCGATTTTTGGGATTGCTTTCCATTTGCCTGTGCGTTCGGTGACCGAGATGTCGGCAACTGGGATTACGCGGAGTTTGCCTGTGTCGTCAACAACAACAAGGTCTTCCTCGCCTTTGACCCATGCACCGAATACCACGGTTTCGTCTTTTTCAAGTTGACCGCCAAGTTGCAACCCTTTTCGATAGCGAACCATTTTGTCGATTTTTTTGGCTTCAACACGTTTGACGTTACCTTTACTTGTGACGGCAACAATAAATCCGCGCGGTTTGGAAACACAACTTGCAACCGCCATTTCGTTGTCGCCAAGAGCCATGCCTTTGACACCGCTCGCGATACGGCCTTGAACAGGAACGTCGCCTGTCATTGCGTTTAGGATGTAACCCGCACTGCTGATAAACAAAATCGTGTTTTTGTCCTCGAATTCGTCTACGCGCACAACGGTGTCGGGTCGGTCCTCGCGGAGTTTATAGCATTGGAAGTTGCTCTTTTGAACCCCGCACGCGTCGGTCCAAGAAGAACGCTTAATCATACCTTGTTGGGTCAACCAAACAAGTTGAGTCGGCGCGTTTGTTTGGCTCGTGTCCCCGTCGTCGGTCGTTGGGATGATTGGGTAGACCGCAATTGCGCGTTCGCCCTCGGTTGCGTCTTTGAACATGACTTTGATGTCTGTGCCTTTGTCGCGGAGTTTACATTCAGGCACATCGCCGACGTCGATTTTATAGCAGTTTCCGAGGTTCGAGAAGATGTACAGCAATTTGTCAGTTTGGGTTTGAACAACCGATAGGTTCACGTCATTCATTCCAAGACCTTCTGTGAATTCGGTTTTTGACATCGAGAAGTTTTTGACAGGTATACGTTTGATTGTGCCCGCGGCGGTGATTGCGATTACGACTTCGTCAACAGGTTTCGGGTCATCGTCGGCTGTGATTGTGGCGTCAGCCAGGCTCGGGATTATGCGACTTCTGCGCTCGATTTTGTATTTCTTTTTGATTTCCAACAACTCGGTTTTAACAACGTCGAATTGCATTGATTTGCTGGCAACCAACTTTTCAAGATACGCAATCAGTTTTTTAAGTTCTTCAAGTTCTTGTTCAAGTTTATAAACCTCCAACGAGGTTAAACGAGCAAGGCGCAAATCCAAAATCGCTTGGGCTTGGCGTTCGGACAACTTGAATTTCGCCATCAAACGTTCGCGGGCTTCCCCCGTGTTTTTGGACGTTTTAATGATTTTGACTACGTCATCAATGTTGCGGATTGCAATTAACAAACCTTCCAAGATGTGCGCCCTGTCACGCGCATTTTCCAAATCAAAGACACTGCGTTTATAGATGACTTCGCGTTGGTATTCAACATAGTATTTGATAAAGTCAAGGAGTCCCATGAGTTTTGGTTTTCCGCCCGCGATTGCGACCATGTTGATGTTATAGTTACATTGCAGGTTTGTGTATTTAAACAAAAGTTCGCAAATCTCGCGTGGGTCAAATTCTTTTTTAATTTTGATAACAACACGCATACCGTTTCGGTCGGACTCGTCACGGATTTCGCTGATACCTGTTAGGATACCCTTCTTGGTTTCACGCAAATCGGCGATGTTTTTTTGAAGGGTAACTTTGTTGACTTGGTAAGGCAACTCTGTAATAACGATACTGCGACGGTCGTTGTTCTCGACCTCGATGTGAACCTTGGCGCGCATGATAACACGGCCTTTACCGTCGCGATAGGCTTTAATCAAATCCTCGCCAACAATTACCCAGCCGCCCGTTGGAAAATCTGGACCCTTGATAATCTTCATAATGTTCGGGAGTGTAATTCGCGGGTTGTCGATAAAGGCTATGTGCGCGTCAATGACCTCCGCCAAGTTGTGCGGTGGAATATTTGTTGCAAGACCAACCGCGATACCCGTCGCACCATTCGTAAGTAAATTCGGGTAACGCCCAGGCAAAATGTCGGGCTCGGTATTTCTGTCATCAAATGTCAGCGAGAACGGAACAGTTTGCTTGTCGATATCACGCAGTAACTCAAGGGCAAGGTGCGAGAGTTTGGCTTCGGTATAACGCATCGCAGCAGGCGGGTCGCCGTCCTCGGAACCAAAGTTACCTTGACCGATGACCAAAGGCATATTCATGTTGAATGGTTGAGCCAAACGAACCATTGCGTCGTAAACACTTGTGTCGCCGTGCGGGTGGTATTTACCAAGGCACTCCCCTACGATACCCGCGGATTTTCGGAACGGTTTTTCTGGGGTCAAACCAAGGTCGTGCATAGCGTACATAATACGGCGCTGAACGGGTTTAAGGCCGTCCTCGACACGCGGTAAAGCACGGTCCATTATAACAAACTCGCTGTATGGAATCATGCTGTCGTGCATGACTTGGTCGATGTTTTTATAGATAAAATTCCCGCCGTCGTTTCCATTGCCATTTGTTTCGGGCTCGGCAGGTGCATTTGCGGCCTCGGCTTCGGCATCGTGGTTTTTAGGGGTTTGTTTTGGTCTTTGCTTTTCCACGGTTTCTTTAACTTCTTCAATTACGTTTTCTGTAACGTGTTCCTCGGCGGGCTCTTCCGCCACAGGTTGCTCCTCTATGACCTCGGGCTCTGCAACAACTTCTTCTGAAACAACCTCGGGTTCAGGCTCTGGTTCTGGTTCCGCAATAGTTTCTTCAGCAACAATTTCGGGCTCGGGTGTTGGTTCTTCAGCAACGGGTTCTTCCAAAACAACTTCGGGTTCATCCTCGGTTGGTTCGTCTGTAGTTGTTTCTTCTTCCGCGGTAACTTCGGGTTCGGGTTCATCTTCTTCAACCCCAAGTTCCTCGGGTTGTTCCTCTGTTTCGGCTTCGGCGGTTGCTTCCTCCTCCGCATCTTCTTCTACTTCTTCCGCAACAGATTCTTCCTCCTTATCTTCTGTTTCTTCTTCCGCGGTAACTTCGGGTTCATCCTCGGATACCTCATCCTCGGCGTCTACTTCAACGGCAAGGGTTGGCTCTTGGTCGGGTCCAAGTTCCAATTCAATTGGTTCTTCAAGGGTTTCTTCTTCAAAATTTTCGCTGTTTGGGTCAAGCAAATCGTCGAAATCGTCTTTCATTTTTCGCCCTCCTCTTTTGGACAAACTTTTGATTTGACAACCTTTGCCGCAAGATTTTCGGCCTTGTTAAAGTTTGCGTGGCGGCTGATATATTCTTTACGCGCCTCGATATTGTCGCNCATTAGGGTCGATATAAGGAGTTCTGCTTGGGCTGCGTCGTCAAGGGTCACGCGACAAAGTTTGCGCGTTTGAGGGTCCATGGTTGTTTCCCACAATTGGTCGGCGTTCATTTCACCAAGACCTTTATAGCGCTGAATCACACCGCGGTGACTGGCGGTCAAAATTTTCAATTCGGCATCATCGTAGGCATAGCCTGTGAAACTTTTACTACTGAGTTTATACAGC
>WQSK01000033.1 GCA_009787915.1 Bacillota bacterium | reverse complement strand
TTAATCCCATACGCGTCGCGTACGCGTTTTTTTATTTGTGCCACAAGTTTCAAAATATCACGGGCGGTCGCATCCCCGTCGTTTATTATAAAGTTAGCATGCCCCAAATGTATCGACGCTCCGCCAACTTTTTTTCCTTTGAGGCCCAACTTGTCAATTAGATGCCCCGCACTCTGCCCCTCGGGGTTTCTAAAAACACTGCCTGCATTCGGGTTTTTAGGACACACCGCAAGACGCTTCTCGGTAAACCCTCTCATAGTTTCGGTTATCTCGGCGACCTCGCCCCGACCAAGCGCAAAATACGCCCCAATGATTATCCAGTTGCGCTTTCGTTTAAAAACCGAGGTTCGGTAATCGAACTTGCACCGCCCTGCGTCGACGGAGATAATCTCGCCGTTTGCCAAAACATCAACCATAACAACAACGTTTGATATACATGACCCAAACGCGCCAGCATTTCCGTAAACCGCACCTCCGACGGTACCAGGGATACCGCACGCGAACTCCAAACCCGTCAAGCCCAAATCACGCGCACGCTTTGAAACCGCAATAGTGTTTGCCCCAGCATCGGCATAGATAAAATTGCCGTTTTCGACAATCTCGCTGAAACAAAGTTTGATTACCACGCCATCAAAGCCGTTGTCTGGGACGATTATGTTGCTCCCACCCCCTAGGATGCGATATGGGTACTCGATAAACCCGAGGGCGCTTATCAATCGCAATAACGATTTGCGACTTTGTACGCGGACGAAAAATTTGGCGTCGCCCCCGACTCTCATGGTTGTGTAATTTGCCAATGGAACATTCATGCGGACATTTTGTTTCCCGCAAATGTATTCGATATAAGACAACAAAACCGAGTCCAACACAGCAATGTATATGCACTATTCTTGTATGTGTTGTTTGTAAACTTTGCGGCCAAGTATCGTCAGTGCCCGATTCGGACAAAGGTTGACGCACCGATAGCAAAGTGTACATTTTTCATTTTGTGTCAACTCGCCATCACGCAACTGTAAGTTCCCAAGCGGGCATTCCCTCACGCATGCACCGCAAGAAACACAGTCAGTGTGCGAAATTTTTGGCTTGTTACGATAACTTTTGGTTAGCCTTCCAAACCAAAGTCTTTGCATTGAAAAACCAACAACTCGCCCACACGCCCCGAAACCATGCTTTGTTGGCTTCCCAGCCACGAACCGAGCAACCGCCTTATCGATTTTCTCGCTTGATTTCGCGGTTTTTACCGCGTGGTTTTGATTTCGATAAACCCACGCATCGGCAACACTATCGGACATTTTCACGTGCAGACCGCCAACAACTTTCGCACCGTGCTTTTTAAAAAGCCTTGCCCCAACCCCTGCACCGTCGCCGCTTGCGACTCCTTGGGTTGCGATAACAAAAATTTGTTTGCCAAAAAACTTGTCTTTGTTCTCATTGATATAGTCTTTCACGATTTTGGGTGCGTCGCTGAAATAAATTGGATAAGCAAATATAATCAAGTCGTGGTTTTTGACTTCTTCAATCGCTTTAGGGTCGGTAATGGCAAGAGTGCTGGCTTGGTTGGTCGAAAGCCCTGCAACAAATCGTTTTACAGCAAACGATGTGTTACCCGTACCGCTGAAATAAAGTCCTAAGATTTTTGTCATGATTTTTAGTCTTCCAAAAAGTCTTTCAACCGTTTTGTTCGCCCAGGGTTTCTGAGTTTGCGAATGGCTTTTGCCTCGATTTGACGAATACGTTCACGGGTAACCTTGAACTCGCGCCCCACTTCTTCAAGGGTCCTCGCGCGCCCGTCATCAATCCCATAGCGGAGGCGGATAACTTTTTGCTCTCGCGGAGTCAAACCGCTTATAACCGCCAAGAGTTGTTCTTTAAGCATCGCTCCATACGCGTTTTGCATTGGGCCCTCAATTGTGGTGTCGGCAATGGTGTCGGCAACGGTTCCGTCACCGTCATCGCCAAGCGGGCTGTCGATACTTGTGGTGTCTTGGGTAATACGGCGGATTTCTTCGATACGCGCCTGGGTCAGGTTCATCTCTTTCGCGATTTCCTCTACCGTTGGTTCGCGACCAAGGTCTTGCTGAAGCATACGTGTGGTTTTCAACAAACGGTTGATTGTTTCAACCATATGAACTGGCACGCGGATTATACGGCTCTGGTCAGCCATGGCTCGCGTAATTGATTGCCGAATCCACCACGTTGCATAGGTCGAAAACCTAAAACCTTTTGTGTAATCGAACTTTTCAACGGCTTTCATAAGACCAATATTGCCCTCTTGGATAAGGTCGAGGAAAGCCAAACTGGTTCGCCCCACGTATCGTTTCGAGATATGAACAACAAGGCGCAAGTTCGATTGGTTAAGGCGCATACGGGCGTCGTGTTTTTCTTCGTCGGTTCCCTCGGCAAGACGTTTCGCAATCGCAAGTTCCTCGGCACCCGTCAAAAGCGCGTGCTTACCAATATCGCGGAGGTAAATTTTAACTGGGTCATCAACACTGGCATCGGACATAATTCTTTCAATAACATCCTCACGTTCGCGGTCGTCCTCGGTGGCTTTTTTGACAAAAACACCTTCTTTGGACAATAAGAATAAGGACTTTTGCACGTCGCGCGCGGTTGCCCCTGATTCAACAAAAGACATAACCAAATTGTCCTCGTTAATGTATCCGTGGCTTTTCCCGAGGTCACAAAAACGTTTGTACAACGCCTCGTATTCGGGCTTGGACCATTCGAGTTTTTCCAACTGGTCATCATCCAACATGTCGTCCGAAATCTTGTTGTGAACTTGGTCAATGACTTCTTGACGAACCGAAAGGGTGTCGGGCTTTTTAACCATTTTAAGTTTAGAATCGGTTTTTTTCCCAGAAACAGATTTTTTCTCAACAGGTCCGAGAGCAGGTTTCTTTGCAGGTGTTGCAGACTTCGCAGGCGCAGGTTTCGCCACCGTGGTTTTAGTTTTTGCCACCGTCACTTTTTTAACTGGTTTTTTCTCCACGGGTTTCGCAACTGCTGTCTTTGTCGCAACAGGTTTCTTAGCGGGCGTTGTGTTTTTTTTCGCAACGGGCTTTTTTGCGACGGTTTTCTTCGCGACGGGCTTTTTCGCAACCGCTGGTTTTACAGCCACAGGTTTAACCACAACAGGTTTAACCTCGGCGGGTTTTGCCTCCACAACGGGGGTTTTTTCTACGGTTTTTTTTCTTTTTAACAATGGCATTTCTTAATTCTCCTTTGCAACTCTTGGCTCTCGGCTAGGTACTTTCTCATGTCGTCCGCTTTGCCCTCTGAGGCGGCGACTGTGGCGAGTTTGTTCAACTCATCAATACGCTTTTTTGAATTATACGTGATTAGGAATTCTACACTATTCTTATAATTATTTTCAAGCCCCATTTCGTCCATATCGAATTTATACCCAAACAAGTGGTCGATTTCGGATTTTTCATTTTCGGGTAAATCCAAAACGTCGCAAATCTTCATGTCAATTATTTTATCAAAAATCGGTATTCCTATATCGAATTCAAGTTTTTCACTCGCATATTTTTTGCCATGAATCCGAGAAGCCACCACAAAATTCACCGCACGCATATAACTTTTCCCCTTGTCCGCATCAATCGGCACGGTGGGTTTCTTTTGTGCTTTTGGTATGGTAGCAGAAGCAGTGCTTTCTTTCCCAAGCATTTTTTTAACAACACTTTGGTCTAAACCACTTTTTTCAGAAACACGGGGGATGTACATTTCGCGCTCTGCCCCGTCGCGGATTCTTGACAAAACATCTTTTGCCCCGTCCAGGAATCTTTTTTTTCCGATGTTGTCTTTCATGTCAATTTGGGATTCCAAAACATCCAATCGGTAATCCACCGAGGGGCGCGCAGATTCAATCAGGTCGCGGAATTTGGTCTTGCCGTTTTGGCGCACAAAAGAATCTGGGTCAACATCGTCAGGCAAAGCAATTACGCGCACAAAAAGGTCGTGCCCGTCCATAATTTCGAGGGCTTTTATGGTTGCGGTGCGACCTGCTTTGTCGCCGTCGAAACAGAGGTAAACCTGGTTGTCGGTGTGACGGGCAAAACGTTTGATTGCCTTAGCATGAAAGTCCGTAAACGCCGTTCCCATCGACGCAATGGTGCCCGAAAAACCCGCCGCTACCAAAGATATAACATCCACGTTGCCCTCGACCATTATGAGTTTGTCCAACTTGTTTGTTCTCAAAAACGTGTTCAAGACGTTGGCTCCGTACACAATTTTGCCTTTGTCAAAGATTGCGGTCTGCGCTGTGTTTCGGTATTTAGCGACATTGCCATTGTCGTCGGCGGGCATAACCCGCCCCGTAAAGCCGATACATCGACCCATGAGGTCAAAAATCGGAAACGTAATCCGCCCCGCCATAGCATCATATAGTTTGCCTCTATCGTTTTTTGCAGCAACGCCAGAGTCCAAAATATCTTGTTCAGAAAAACCTTCTTGTTTCAAAAAAACAATGGTTTTATCCCAATCGGGGCTTTTGCCGATGTCGAACTTTGCAATCAATTCGTCGTTAAGTCCGCGTCCAACCAAATACTTTTTCGCCACTTCGTTCATGTTTTTTTTGTAAAAAACAAGTGTTTTCTCCACGATTTCAAATGCTTTTTCGCGGGCTTTGTATTGCTGTAATTGTTCAGGGGTAGCCGAAACTTTTGGAAGTTCAATGTTTGCCAACCTCGCAAGGTGTTCAATTGCATCGGGGAAATTTAGATTCTCGACGTGTTGGATAAAACCAATCACGTTACCACTGACTCCGCAACCAAAACAATGATAAAACCCGTTTTGTTCCGATACCGAGAAACTGGGGGTTTTCTCGTGATGAAACGGACAACACGCCCAAAAGTCGCGCCCTTTTTGTTTAAGAGGCAAATACCGCCCCACAGTCGTGGCGATATTATTCGCGTCCTTGACCTTTTCAATAAAATCTGGAGAGAAATTCATATACCCCTTTATACGTAAAACCTTTACAAACTCCTAAACATTTCTGTCCCGAGCATTGCAAAACATTGCGGAGAATCAAAAGTAATGCCTTTTGGGCTCGATTTTGGTGTAAGCACACCCCGATATGTTGACAAAAGTTTTGGTGTTTCAATAAGTGGCGTTTCACAAACAATAGTTTTTTGCCCCTCGGTCATAGTTTCGGCATAAAACGCAGTCGATGCTTTGTCGAGAAACACGTTGTGGGCATGGTCGGTAGTTGTGTGAAGCAATGGCCTTATTTTACCATCCCATGAATCCTCTATGACGTTCGAGGAGCACTTTAATCTGCTCTCGATAACATTAAACTTTTTATCCGCTTTGAGAATATTTTTGAAATAGTCATCAAGCACAAATTGATTCCAAAACCTGTTTTTAACAAAATCAATATTGACTCCGTGAGCAACCAATTTTTCCTCTAAATCCGAATCACCGCGCTCGTACGGTATGCCATATCGTTTGCACTCTGTCGCAAGCATCATACCCCACCCTTTGAACAAACTATTAAGCCCAATAAACTGAATAAAATCTGGGAATTTTTCGATAAGGATTTTTACCAACTCGACAGATTGTGTTGCGATAACTGGGCTTGCTCCTCGTTCTAGGGCTTTTGCGATTTGTGTTGAACTGTACTTGGCCGTTTCGCCTTTACCATCGCCTATTGACGGAGTTATTTGATACTCGATGTCAAACTCTGATTCTGATGTTGAAACAAATGTGTCTTCGGCACGTGCTTTGCGCTTTGTAAATTTTGGTGGGATAAACGAAACGGCAGTGTCGTCATACAAATGTCGTTTCTCGTATTCAGTTTGTTTTTGTCTTAGTTCTTTGTTATATATTTGATTCCAAAAAGAAAGTTCGTGATTAGTGTATTTACCGATACCCCAGTATTGCGAGGCTTCCTCGTAACCACCTTTTTGGTATTTTTCCTCGTCCCAGTTTTCAATGCAGTCTTCTTGGTGAATCCGAGCGATAATCGTTTTTGAAAACAGTGTTTTACCAACACCACTACTACCCAGAATAACGTATAATTTGTTTTTCATTATTGTGATTATACCATAGTTTTTATTAAATTGCAATAGTCCGATAACATTCCTAAATATTTTTAATATATTTTACAAGTACATCTATCCATTCCGTCCTTGGGTGCAGTTCCTTACGATTCCTCATCAGTAAAAGTTCTGGTATCGAAAAAAATCTTACCTCTTCTACCTCGCTCTCTTGCAAGATAAGATTACTTGTAACTATATTTTTGTTAAGGACAAAAAGGTCATAGAATTGATTCTCTATGTAATCTTCTGCGATTTTGTCATGACGACGGAAACAAGTCAAAAACCTAAAATCCTGTATAGTCAATTTTTTTGGGAAAACATATCCGATTTCCTCCATTGTTTCCGAAACAACCGTAGAGATACTGTCTTCACCAAAGGGGGTATGTCCTGCAAGCGATATATCCCAAGCCCCAGGGAATTTATCTTTTGTTTTTGAACGCCTTTGCATAAGGATTTCATTTCTGTCATTTAAAATCGCGACAATTGCACCACGATGCCAAAGTCCATGGTTGTGAATTTCCTTGCGCGACAGACCCCTGCCTGTTGAAACGCCATTTTCGTCCAAGACTTCCAAAAGTTCATCGCTACTGTTAAACACGGAACCACCACCAAGACAACATTGTTTGTTTGTTTGTTTGTTTGTTTGTTTGTTTGTTTGTTTGTTTGTTTGTTTGTTTGTCGCTTCCCATTATACTCATGTTCTATTGTAACTTAACCAGATTGAATTGTCAAAAAAAATATTACCGCACGCCCATATTTTTTTTGCTTTACATCGTAGTTCGGGAACTCGAGGTTCTCCGTTTCGGTTTCTACAACAACCACAGAATTTGGCGACAACAAATCGTTTTCAATTAACTTGGCGGTGGCGGTTAGGCAAATCTCGGGGTCGGAATACGGCGGGTCCAAAAACACGATATCAAACTGCCCCAGTGGGCTCTTTGCAGACAAATCGCGTAGGCACCTTAAACAATCCACAGGCACGATTTGGGCTTTTGAACCAAACCCGATTGAAGTCAAATTTTTTTTAATAACAGCACGCGCAGTATCGCTTGTGTCGCAAAAAACTGCGAGCGAGGCCCCGCGACTTATGCACTCTATCCCCATTTGACCCGAGCCCGCGAACGCATCCAAAACGCGTGCGCCGTCGAACTCGACGCCCATTGACATCAGCACATTAAACACGTTTTCCTTGACCCTATCGGTGGTCGGGCGCGTTGTATCCCCCGATATCCACGATAGGGTCTTGCCTCGGAACCTGCCACTGTTTACCCTCATACAAAGTATTATAGCCATGTTTTCTGTCAATGTAAAAGTTTTGCGCGAGAATATAAAATTAATTCGGTCCAAAGTTTGCGGCTCGAAAATCTGTGCCGTTTTAAAAACAAATGCGTATGGACTTGGCGACGTGTTTGTTGCAAAGGCAATCGAAAATCATGTTGATATGTTCGCAGTAGCCAAAATGCACGAAGCCGAGAGGTTGCGCCACGCCGATATTAAAAAACCGATTTTGTTACTGGGGATTTGCGGGGACTTTGAACGTGCCTCCTCCCTTGAAATTATCGCTACAGTACATGATGTCAGCCAAATGCGAGAACTTGTGTGTAAATGCAAAAAAGACACCCATATCCACATCGAAGTCGACACAGGCATGAACCGCTTTGGGATTAGACACCCTTGGCAGTTGAAAACGGTTTTGGATTTGGCAAAAAAAAATACAAACATAAAAATCGACGGATTGTATACGCACTTTTCGCACGAGGATGATACTGCCGAAAGTCGCGCCCGCATTGACAAGCAATTATTTCGGTTCGCCCCGTTTCGCGCAATCATGCGCCGATACAACCCAAAAGCAATAATCCACGCGGCAAGTTCAGGGTCTTTGGGTTACCCACCTGCCCAGTTCGACATGGTGCGCCCAGGAAAGGCACTCTACGGCGGATGGGACGGATACAAAACGGCGGTTAGGCTACACGCCAAAATCGTTTCGGTTAGAACTGTTTTGCCTGGCGAGAATGTCGGCTATGGCGGGTTGTTCACAGCCACAAAGCGCATGCAGGTCGGCGTAGTTTCATGCGGGTATGCGGTTGCAGGGTTTTTGGCTTATCACACCCCTGACCTTTTGGTTGGGAAAAAACGTTGTGAAATCCTTGGGAGAGTTTGTATGGACACAATGTTTTTGGACGTCACGGGAATCCACGACCCAGTTGGCAAAACCGTTACAATCCTTGACGATGTACGGGGGGCGCGACTTTCTGATGTTGCGAAGCAAACTGGTAAAAGTGCCGCAATTCATATTTGTTCTCTAAATCCTTTGCGCTGATATTGTTGCGGGCATGCGCTCGAAAAACGCCGATTCATTACGCGAGCCTGTATGCCTTGTCGCAAATTCTTCGTTAATCAAAATCCTGATGTTTTGGATAAATGGTGCGTGAAAGTGAAACTCCATAAACTCGCCCGAAGCACCTGCTATGAACCTCCAACCGTTGTGCGGCATTGCCAAAGTGCTGTTCCTGCGAAGAATCAAGTGGTCGCCAAAGTAAAACTCGCCCGAAGCACCGTTTTGGAAATAGTCATACAACTCGCTCCCAAGTCCTAGGTCAATGTGGTGGATACGTCTTGGTTGCCAACGCGCAACAAGGAGTTGTGCGTCACCCGTAATCTGGAAAGACCTAAACTGTGGGTTATTTGCCCCTTCGTCGTCGGTCGGTGAGATAAGTTCACGGCTGATGCTGTGCTCCCAGCCCAAGAATTCAAAGCCCCAACGTGTTGGTGTCGGCAATGTAACGCGAGAGTTTGGTAACCTTTGAACATTGTCGTTCCAAGACACGTTCCCACCGTTTGCGTCAAAAGAAATCAATCGTGTCGCGTCAACCCAAACGGCGGTAAAACGCAGGTCGACCAAACGAGGCATGTACCTTGGGATGTTGAACTCGTACCCTGCTGGGAAGATTCTCCCGTCGAAACTTGACCTCCAACCTGCGAATACTCTGCCAGCAACCGCATAGCCGCAACTTGGCGGAAGATTCAACCGTCCATTTGTTACCGTGCGAACAAAGTTTGTCATTGGCGCGGTTGGGGTGATAAAACTGCCATGAATTGGCGGCGTATTTATGTCGCGCAAGTTATTTTGAACACCATAGTTAAAATAAAACCACACGTTAATGTTGTTCATTAGGTCGCCTTGGGTGTTGTCTGTAATAAGGGTCGGATGTCCGCCTGTAAAACCTGGCATACGGTCGAACGCAAAATTCCCGTTCGCGTCAACGCGTTTCGTGTAAATGCCCGCTACTGCAGGCTGGACCGTGTTGTTTATAGTAGGCGTGACTACGGCGGTGAAAACAAGTTGTCCATTTACGACATACCTAATAAACTCTGGGCGTATTATGAATGGGCGAGTTGGTTCAAGCAGGTCGGCTTCGTTTTCTTTGCGCCACCCGACAAGATAGTGATTAGGCACTATGCTAAGGCGGTCAACCTGTGCAAACCCTTCAACCAACTCGTTGTTTTCCAATCGGCCAAACGTTTGCCCCATACGTACCGTAGTCCCTGTAATCGGAGATGCAAAACTTAAGTTACGAGGTGCACCGTACGCAATGTCAATCCTGCGACCATAATGTTCAAGGCGATGATTCGCTTCGGTTGTTGTTCGCTCGTCAGGAGTGCGTGTGCTGAAAATCGCGTTTAGGGCAATGTCTTGGGTAGGCATATATTGTAAAAAGTCATCGTTCATAAATGCCGAGTCCACATATCTTTCAACACCGTGTTGAAACCTAACCATTTGCCAAGGATTGTCCCCGACTGGAAAATGGCGGAACTCTATGCGTTGTTGGCGCACATCGGTAAAATACCAACCTTGGAACGTCGCGGTTGTAATAGGGTTCGTCGTCATATAAGCGTGCAAAATCGGGATATCCCAATCAAGTGTCGGCACAAACGCGGTGCCAAGACCGTGTGCGAGGGTTGACGGAAACATAACATCGCGGAGATGGTGGCCGTCAACAAAAAGATGTGCACGAGGTCTGACTTCCAACCATTGTGCGTATAACAACATCTGTCGACGGGTCGCACGTGCCACGAGTGCACCGCCCTCGCGTTGCTCTGACCAACCCAAAAACCTGTGACCTGGACGAATCGGTGTAGGCAAAGTCATCCGCCCGACGGCGTTGCTCTGGATTGAGGGAACACTGTCGCTGACAAAATTTTCGACCCCGTGCGGATTAAGTTCAAATTGGACATTCACAGGTCGACTGACCATAATGAATCCAGTCAACAAAAACACAGAACCAAGCGACAATAAAAGTGATAAGCGAATTATACGCTTGCGTTTTCGCATAGCGAGGCGGTCGAATTTCATTCGCTTCCTTTTCTGTACCACATTATTATTTCCCGACATTCACTCTCTCCTCCTCTCT
>WQSK01000032.1 GCA_009787915.1 Bacillota bacterium | reverse complement strand
GACACCTGCAGCAAAAAAAGAGGCTGCACCGAAGGTTGCTGCTAAGCCAGCCGCAAAACCTGCGGCGAAAGCAGCAACTGCTAAGGCTCCAGCAGCCAAGGCACCAGCAAAAGCAGCCGCACCTAAAGCCGCTGCCGCTAAACCTGCTGTTAAGGCTGCACCGAAGGTTGCTGCTAAGCCAGCCGCCGCATCAAAAGTTACGGCAAAACCTGCACCAGCAAAAGCCGCTGCGCCTGCTAAGGCTCCAGCGAAACCAGCAGTAGCACCTAAGGCTACCGCCGCAAAACCTGCACCTGCGAAAGCACCAGTTGCTAAGGCTGCACCTGCTAAGCCTGCTGCGGCAACAAAAGTTGTGGCAAAACCTGCACCTGCAAAAACCGCCGCCAAAGCACCTGCTAAGGCCGCAAAACCTGCTGGTTCAAAACTTCCATATGTCAGCAACGGGCAAATGACCGTTACACTTATCAAATCAACAAACGGTTGCACAATTCGTCAAATCCGTACAGTTCAGGCTCTTGGTCTTAAACGTATCGGCGACGCGCGTGCTCACCGTGACAATCCTGCTATTCGTGGTATGTGCACTGTTGTTGCGCACCTCGTTAAAGTAGAAAAACTTGGCAACTAACAATTTGACTGGAAACAAAAAACATCCGAACTAATCAAGGAGATTTAAAAAAATGCAAATACATGAATTAAGCCCACATCCAAAAGCAAGGCGCGACAGACGCAGACTGGGTCGTGGTATCGGGAGTGGTCTTGGAAAAACATCTGGTAAAGGTCACAAAGGTCAATGGGCCAGAAGTGGCGGAGGCGTTCGCGTCGGCTTTGAGGGCGGACAAATGCCGCTCCACAGACGTTTGCCTAAACGCGGCTTTACCAATAACAGTTTCGCGAAAGTTTACTCTGTTGTTAATATCAAAGACCTCAACGTTTTCAAAAAGGGCGACGTTGTTACAGCAGAGGTTTTGAAAGAACGTGGAATTCTCTCGAAAATCGAAGAATACGGCCTCAAAGTTTTGGGTGACGGCAAACTTGATGTTGCAATCACAGTCAAAGCCGCCAAATTCACAAAAGGCGCAATTACCGCAATTAAAAAAGCGGGTGGGGAAGCAATTGTTTCTGAATACCACGTAAACGAAAGCACGGCAAAGCCTGCGCCTGCAAAGGCTACAGCAACAAAGGCTCCTGCCAAAACAACAGTGACTTCAAAGCCAGTCGTTAAGGCTGCACCTAAAGCGGTCGTTGCAAAAACCGCTGCCCCTAAACCAAAGGCTACACCAACTTCTGGAGTTAAAAAATAAATGATTCAAACAATCAAACAAGCCTTCAAAATGAAAGATGTCCGCACAAAAATTTTGTGGACATTTGGTTTGTTGCTTGTTTATCGTATCGGTTGCTTTATCCCAATCCCAGGTATCAGTCCCGAAGCCTTCGCGTCCTCATGGCGCGATAGTAACGCGGGGTCTTTCCTCGAGATTTTGAACCAAGTCGCGGGCGGGGCATTGGAAAACGGTGCGATTTTGGCACTTGGTGTCGGTCCATATATTACGTCCAGTATTGTTATCCAACTTTTAACAATAGCATTACCTCCACTTGAACGTTTGTCAAAACAAGGTGACGAGGGGCGTCGCAAGTTGGCGGTTTACACCCGATATGCCGCATTATTTATGTCGTTGGCACAAGCCATTGCAATCGCCGTTTCGTTTAACCTAGCGGGCAACCTCAATACCCGTCTATTCGGTGAAGCCGTACCCGAAGTCATCACAATCTTGATAGTCATCTTGGTTTTGACCGCAGGTGCCATGTTCACGGTTTGGATTGGTGACAAAATCACAGAGCACGGCGTTTCTAATGGTATGAGTATGTTGATTTTCGTCGGTATCTTGTCGACAGGTGCACTCGCTTTCTATAACAGCATAGTCGAAGTTTTCAGCGACATCAACGCTATCGTTACACCAATCGTGTTCATCGTGACGCTTGTGATTATCTTCGCGTTGATTGTATTCGTCGATTTGGGAGAGCGCAAAATCCCAGTCAGTTACGCAAAGCAGATTAAAGGCAACAAACAATACGGTGGCCAATCAAGCCACATCCCATTAAAGATAAACAGTGTTGGGGTCTTGCCGATAATTTTTGCGTTCTCGCTCTTGAACTTCCCGCAACTTATCTTTAGTTTCTTCCAAGAATCTAATGCCTACATTTGGTACGCAACAAATATGGGTATGGGAACTTGGCCCAACATTATATTGACATCTCTTTTGATTTTGGCGTTCAGTTATTTCTATGCATCCATTATGTTTAACCCAGACGACGTGGCGCGGAGTTTACAACAAAATGGCGGCTACATCATCGGTTACCGCCCAGGCATCCCAACACGGGATTATCTAAGAAAAGTCCACCGACGCATGACGTTCTTTGGTGCCGTATTCTTGGCTTTCATGGCACTTATCCCGTCGATTATATTCACGGCTGTCATGGGCGACCAAGGAAACATTCTTGCAAACTCGTTCACCAGTATCGGTTTGTTGATTTGCGTGTCGGTCGCGCTTGAATTCGATAAACAACTCCAAGCCGCGATGATGATGAAAACTTACAAAGGATTTTTAAAGTGAACATTGTTTTATTTGGGGGACCAGGTGCAGGTAAAGACAGTATCGCAAAGTTTCTGGCCGAAGATTTTGGACTGGTCCATGTTTCAAGCGGTGATATCTTTCGCAAACACATCGCAGAGCAAACCGAAATTGGAAAATCTGTAAAAGCATACATCGACCAGGGTAATCTTGTTCCCGACGAATTGACTATTGCTATTGTTATGGATAGACTAGCCCAAGATGATTGTGCGAACGGCTTTATTTTGGACGGATTCCCAAGGACAGTTGCCCAGGCATCGGCGTTTCTTAAACAAAAACCAATCGACGCAATTGTGCATATATCGGTGGACGAGGAAACAGTGGTTGCACGCCTATCTGGTCGTTATAAATGTACAACTTGTCACGAGCCACACAACAAACTTTGGCACAAAGGAATCGAGTGCAGTAAATGCGGGGGACCTCTGTCCCAACGCGACGACGACCGCGAGGAAATAGTGCGCAAACGATTTAATGATTACAAAGAAACCGAAACCGCGATGCTCGATTTTTATAAATCACTTTTGGTCAAGGTTCTTCCCGTCGAATCAAAACTTGTTGACCCACCAAAAAGTATGTACAGCAGATTTTTGGATGACCATGTAAAGTCGCTTAACTATATTGCGGCTACGTCAAAGGCGAAAAGCAAAGATGTCAAGAAGTAAACCCGATTATAACGAAAAAGACTATGACGACGTCCGTAAAAGCGGGCAAATCATTCGTGACTTTTTTGCGCAGATAGAGGGGCATATTGAACCAGGTGTTTCAACCCTGGAACTTGATAAAATTGCGCACGACTTTATTGTTGAAAGGGGCGCGACCCCGTCGTTTTTGAATTATCAGGGATTTAAGCATTCGATTTGTACATCCGTGAACGAAGAAAGCATCCACGGTATTCCGCGCAAAACCAAGATTTTAAAAAATGGTGACATCATAAGTATCGACGTTGGTGTTCGCTATCCTGCAAAAGGCGGTATGTGTACCGATGCCGCACGTACTTTCTCGGTTGGGGAGGTTTCGGCTTCGGTAAAAAAACTCATCGATGTGACCGAGCAATCTTTTCACGCCGCAGTTGACGGACTTAAGGCAGGGAGCCGCGTTTTGGATATCGGCAAGCGCATCGAACAATTTGTGAACGGTCGGTATGGTATTATCGAAAATTTCTACGGTCATGGCACGGGTCGCAACGTCCACGAGGGTGTGCTTATCCCGAACTTTAATGTAATGCGCCCTGACGTCAACGATAAACTGGTTGAAATGGCGGCGAACGTGTTTAGTGTCGGCGACATAATCTGTATCGAGCCAATGATTAACATGGGTGGGAAAGAGGTCCGTTTGGCAAAGGACGGCTGGACCGTTCTTACGGTCGACGGACGTGTCGCCGCGCACTATGAAAACACCATGATAATTACCGCTGATGGGGTTGAAATCATCACTTAATGGTAATAACCAGTGAATGGCCACGAAAAAAACCACGCTCACAGTGGGTGAAGTAAAGTCGACAATTGACAATCTTTTGGGTAAAGAAATCAAAATGCGTGTTTGTCGCGGCCGCAAGCAGGTAAAAAAATACACGGGTGTTATCGAAAATACATTTCCTTCTGTCTTTGTCGTGCGCATCCACGACACCATTGAAACAGGCACCAAACAAAGCGCCCCCGTGACCCCAACCCTTGTTTATTCCTACAGCGACGTAATATGCCAAGAAGTTTTAGTAGACCCAATGGTAACGGCATGATATAATTTGTTTATGGACGCAAAAACAAAAGCCCAAAAACTCTATAGAAAAGTAAACACTTTTATTTTGACCTGTGTTGGTTCGGACGGGTATCCGCTGACAAAAGCCGTTGTTCCGACAAAGCACCGCGATTCGCTTGGCGAGATGTTTTTTGCAACAAACACGTCGTCAAATTTTGCAAACGCGGTTGCGAAAAACCCAAAGGGAAGCGTCTATTTTTACAGTCGCAAACTTATAATATGGAAAGGTTGTTTTTTAAAGGGCAACTTTGAAATCGTAACAGATATGGACATAAAGAAAAAATACTGGAACCCACTCTATAAAGGTGCTTATCCTGGCGATGACAAAACCCATACGAACCCCGATTTTTGTGTGCTCAGATTTGTGCCAACGTCGGCAAGATTATATGCGAATTTTACCCTCGCGGATTTCGAGGTTTAAATGACAAAAGATGAACTAATTAAATTTTGTTTGACTCTGCCAAAAGCAAGTGTCGATTACCCGTACGGCCCAGAATACGAGGTAATTAAAAACGGCAAGGGTAAGAGTTTCGCCCTCATCGGCAACGTAGAGGTCGAACCGATGAAGCGCAGTTGTGGTGCCGACGCTCCCATTGTTTCTGGCGATATTTTTGTTACCGTAAAATGCCCGCCAGAGTTAATACAGCCACTCCGCGAACAATACACGGCGGTCTTGCCTGGGTATTACAGCAACAAGAATCATTGGAATACTATAATCCCAGGAAAAGATGTCCCAGACGATGAAATCAAAAAATTCATACAAATAAGTTACGACCTGGTGACATAACCGAAACCACAGGTGCATACATTTGTGGTATGGAAATCAAACACGAAAACATCAACATCAAAAGCCTTACCAATGTAGCATCAAACCAAATCCGCGTGGGGGCTCAGGTCACGTTGCCTGTTCCTTGCAAAAAGGTTTTGACCACAAGCCAAAAGGTCTTTGTCACGGGGGTTGACCGCAAAGAATCCGAACTTGTTGTTTCAGGAAAGGTCGTCACCCGCGTTGTTTTCATCGACGAAACGGATGGGTATAACTCGGAGGACACTACTACGCCGTTTAGCGAAAAGTTCACGGTTGCCGATGCCCACGACATCATGCCAATGGGTCAAATCATCAGTTCATCAAATCCAAAGTTTTCCAAAGGTGAAAACGATTTCATCACCGCGGTATCAACGGAGCACACCGTTAATATTGCCTTGGTCGGTATGCTGACTAAAGAAGTCACTGTGGCAAAAAGCATCACTGGTGGCGACATCGAGCAACAAACCACAAACACCGCGGTCGCGACATACGGTGCGGGATTTTTCGACCACTTTGAATCGGGAGAGTCTTTTGTTCTTGACCAAAACATTGAGGGAATCCTTGGCGTAGACGCAAATGCACATATTCGCGACATATCTGTTGTCGCAGGCAAATTCACGGTTAAGGGCACCGCCTGTGTGACCGCAATGGTTGTTCGCAACATCGAGGGCACACACTCGGCATCGACCGTGGCGTTTGAGTTCGACTTTTCAAAAACGTTCAACAAAAAAGGCGTTACCGAGCGTGACACAATTGTTGGTTCGGTATCTGTTTCCGACATCATTACCCGTGTCGAGAACAAAAACAATGCCGAGTTGGTCACAGAGTTGGGGCTCGTGTTCATGGGGCAGAGCATCGCACGCACCGAGTTGTCGGTTGTGTCGGACGCATTCTCTGTTTCAAGCGAACTTAAATTGCAATCCGTTGCGGTTTCTGACACCGTTGTTGTTCCTCAAACAAACATCATCGCCGACGTCGAAGGCAACGTTACTATGCCTGATAACTCGCCGTTTATTGGAAAAGTTTTGTCCTGGACAACACCAACGCTAGGGACGATTAACGTTAAACCAACCGACGACCGCGTAATGGTCGAGGGCGTAATGCAAGTCGGAATTATCTACGAATGCGAAGAACGCGGTGTCTACAGTTACACAACCGAAGTGCCGTTTTCAATAAACACAAAAGCCGACGGCATCAGCAAAAAACACGACATCCATGTTGCGGTCACACCTTTGTCTTGCAACGTAAAAGCCCGCCGTGGGAAAGAACTCTTGGTTGACGCACGCTTTGGGGTCAACATGTCTGCGACAACAACTGCGGTTGCTAAACTTGTGTCGAGTGTGGAACTCGGTAAACAAAAAACTGCGCCAGAGCACAGCATCACAATCCGTGTTGCAGGCGAAAAAGAAACCGTTTGGAATGTTGCAAAAACAACCTCGGTTCCAGCGGACGAAATTGTTCGCCAAAACCCGCAAATTGCTGACGGCATCCAACCAGGCGAGCGCATCGTAATTTACAAACGTGCGTGAAAACTTTGACAATTGCTGACCTTGTACGGTAACATTAATTGTGGCAAAAGATAACATTATATTAGTATTTGCGGTTATCGTGATTGTTTTCTCGATAGTCGCAAGTATTTTTTTAGACCAAGGCGAACTGGTGCTAAGTGCCGTTACTATCAGTACCGCTATTGTTGGTGCCTGCGGTATTTATATTCAGATGTCTAAAAATAAAAAAATCAACCAAGCAAGTTTCACTACAACTTTTAGTTACCAATTCTATGACCAAAAAGAATTAAAAAAAGTTATGAGCAAACTTGAAAGATATCGCAAAGGGCAGAAAAATGTTTTTACCGACAAAGATTATGACAACATTGTTGCTTACTTGCAATGGTGTGAGGAACTTGCTTCACTCATCAACAAAAAAGTTGTTGCTTACGACACTATAGACGATTTGTTTTCATACAGATTTTTTTTGATTACGAACAACGAGTACGTACAAAAAATCGAACTTGTTCCAGAAAAAGAATTTTACCATGGAGTCTATATTGCTCACAAAGGATGGGAAAATTACAAGCGCAAAAACAACCTACCAATTTTAATGGAAGATACAATGCTTGATACCAGTTTTTTTTGTCAATAACCACCGTATGAAAATAGTCATGATATCCGTACTGGCGATTGGGGCGATTGCGCTCGTGGTTTTTGCGGGTTTGGGTTTTGCATCCCCAAACGTTTCGGCGCAAGGCAACACCGATTTCCTGCGCATTCACATCCGCGCAAACAGTAACTCGCAAGAGGACCAAAATGTGAAATACGTTGTGCGCCAAAACATTGTTGACAACCTGACCCCGATTTTTTACAACGTCAACTCGCGCAAAGACGCCATGAATCGTTTGCAGGAAAACCTTACCCTCATTGAACAGATTTCAAATGACACCCTTGAGAGGGCGGGTTTTACCTATTCTGCGGCGGCAAAAATTAGGACGGAACACTTTCCACCGCGCACATATTTCACCCGTGACGCGAATATGACTTTGCCCGAGGGTATCTATGACGCCCTTATTATTTACCTTGGCGAGGCAACGGGCGACAACTGGTGGTCCGTGATTTACCCGCCTTTGTGTTTTTTGGACAACGAAATTGGCGGGGTGGACGGAATCCGATTCCGCTTGCGAATCTTGGAAATTTTGCGCGCACGAAATTAAAAAATTTATAAAAAACTTATGAAAATCATTTGCTAAAAAATGTGTAAATGTGGTATACTGCACAATATAGGGGCGCACTACTATAAAGGGCGCACTACTATAAAGGGCGCACTGATGAAAAAAATTTCTTTTAGGAACATGAATAAACACCGTTTGTTGGCTTGTGTACTCGGCGCGTTTTTTGCCGTGAATATGTTTGGGGTTATGCTCACCGTCATTCTCACGAATCGGGTGGCGGCGATTTCAAATTTCTTTCCTGAACATTATTATATGCGTGCGCTTTCCGATGATGCTTTGTTCAGGCGAGGCGGTGGGATTAACCCCGAGGTCGCCGAGAAAATTCTGGACGTAATTGATTACATGCGTGCCTCTGGTTTTTCAAACCCTGATGGTTCAATTACTGCGCGACATTTCTCGGATGTACTTGTTGGGCCGATTGATGACCGCGATTTTTCTAATTTTAACCCCTCGAATCCTTCGACTGAACCGTATTGGGCGGGGTTGTTCTTGCCTCTGTTCGAGGGATTGCCCGAATATATTGATGCGACGGTGAACAACGTCCAAGGCAGTGTTGAATACTTCAATGACGAGTTTGGTATTGAAATTGATTCACCATTAAGAGTGTTTACAAATGATATTGCTACTATGACTGGTGCACGCCCGTGGCAACTGGTTCATGCAAAAGATGACGTTTTGACATTGTACATGGATGATTTGTATCGGCTTTCACCATTTAACTTTGACGAGGACAGAATTTTTGATTTTGATTATATGTCTTCGATATTACGGCAAAACCTGCTTGCTGATTTTAATGATGTTTTGCAATTTTTCCCAGGGGCACAAAACTTTATCGTGCCTGGCGGAACACCGTGGCAATCAAATCAATCGAACAGTGCAGATGTAACTTATCTTTGTTGCCCCTCTGAACGGGCGGGACAATATCGTGATTTTAGTTCATGGCGAAGCGTTTGGGATTATGACCTCAATAGATGGGTTAGCCGTTGGGTAGAGGAATTTAGGATTTGCTGTGAACGCCCTCAGTTCCTCATGGCACAAAACCCGTCGCCAACAGGGGACCTGATTTGGTTGCCGTCGATGTATGAAACCGCAAACTCTACGGACAGACCACTACTGCCAAATTTTGAAAATATTGACAACCCAGGCGATTTTTCGTTTGTATTTATTGGATGGGGCTGGGGTCTTTTCAATCCTCAACACCGAAGCGGTCTTTGGGAATTACATGGTTGGGACCGCGCTTTGACAAGTATTGAATTGAGTGGCTATTGGGGATTTGACACTTTGTTTGGTGAATTTATGATGGCAAATTGGTTGCGTTCCCACACGGACGTAAACCCTGATGATTTTGATACTAGGTTTTTGGGAATGGATTTTTTCGGCGGATACAACGAATACGAAATTCTGGAACCATTTCAGATGGCGGCAATAGATATGATATTTGGTCTGTCTACTTTTAATTTTGGTTTTTTTGGTAGTACTGATTACGGCCAGATTGTAAATCCATCATTTGTGCCATTTGGTGTTCGCCCCGCAATCCAAATTTGTTTGACCGAATTGCGCCGCGCGGTCGACGGATACGTACCCCAAGAGCGTGTCAATCTGGAATGGGATTTAAACGGCGGAGTCATAACCACCGTATTGCCATCCCAACCATTATACAACGTGGCAATTGAACAGCCAATCCCAACCCGCAATTACCACCAATTCGCAGGGTGGAGAGTATACGCCCCAAGTCACACCGCCCACGACCAACTGTGGAATTTCAGCATCCCAATAACCGAGCCAAAACGATTAATCGCCCAATGGACGGTCAACACGACCCCAAGTACAAGCCCCCAATTGACGTGGAGTATTGCCGCCCATACTGTCCCCAGAGGTTCGTTGACAGGGAGTGAACCGACGTACGCGATTTACGGCACAACGATATCAAAGCCAATGCTAAATATAAATTCGCCGAATTATGTGAGTTTAAGAGCATGGCAAGTACAAGTTGGCAACAATTGGGTCGACTGGGATTTTAACAACCCGATTACGCGGAGCATGGACTTTCGGGCTGCTTGGGACGTAGGGAATATAACCTTAAGTTGGGATTTAAACAGTGGCACGTGGCCTGCGCACGCATCGCCATTGCCTATGTCGAGAGCATGGGGAACTACTGGTTCGGGTCAATTCTGGACCCCGACTCGCCCTGGTTACACATTTGCAGGGTGGCTCGAGGATGGTACAACCAATATTTTCACAACTCATCATCTTCACCCAGGAGGCGGCATGAGGAGTAAGAATCTGGTTGCCCAATGGACCCCGAATGATATCGCAACATTGACATGGGACACAAATGGTGGAAGTTTGACTGTGACCCCGCCAAGTTCTGCAAACTTTAACACTGTTATATTAGCGCCCGTGCCAACCCGCCTGTATCATACGTTCATGGGCTGGCAAGTCCACGGCACAGGAACGAATTGGAATTTTACAAATCCGATAACAAGTACAATGCACTTGGTTGCCCAATGGGTTCCCGCAACAAACTCGGCGGACGCGCCACAATTAACTTGGAATCTTGGGGGAGGT
>WQSK01000031.1 GCA_009787915.1 Bacillota bacterium | reverse complement strand
CCGTCACCGTGAACATGAACTCTGTGGGCTGTATGGTCTTTGATGAAATTGACACGGGGATTTCGGGAATCATGGGGCATACGATTGCCGATAAGATAAGCGCGATATCCAAATTCTCGCAAGTTATTTGCGTGACACACCTTGCGCAGATTGCGGCTATGGCGGAACATCATCTATTGATACAAAAATGTGAAAAATCCATTGCTACTGGTGTTGTAACAAATGTGTCGGTGCGGAAGCTCTCAGTTTCTGAAAAAAAGGCGGAACTCTCGCGTATGTTGGGTGGGTGTGACTTTGCGAAAAAGATTACGGAATAAACCACAACAAACAGTTGTTGGACGTAATCTAAAATACCAAATATACTTTTTATAACCTTGCAAGGTCTTTCAAAAAGGAGGAAAGCAACATGGGAAAGAAACAATGTACTTGCGGATGCGGTTGTAATTGCCACAAAAAATAAGGAGAGATTATGGACACAAAGATTGTAGGCACGCGGATTGCCGAAGGGCGAAAGAATATAAAATTGTCGCAAGAGCAATTTGCTAAACTGCTGAATGTTACGCAACAATGTGTTGGCAAATGGGAGCGCAGTGAAAGTTTGCCCGATGTTTTTATGCTTGGAAAAATCGGGGAAGCAATTGGAACAACCGACATAAATTATTTCCTTGGTAAAACTCCGTGTGCCTGTGACTTTTGTGAATGTTGTAAATAAAATTCTGTTGACACCTAAGGTCGGATTATGCAATAATAACAACATACCTCTTGACACTTGACCCGAAAGGGGAAAGGGGAAAGGGGTTTTTTCTTGCCAATTTTTAGGCAAGAAAAAACCGCCAAAAAATCAAAGGAGGAATAATAATGAAATTATTCGGTAAAGACAAATCTGGCGATGGCAATGAAGATTGCATTTCCAAAAAAGACGCACTCAAAGGACTTGTGGGTGCTTACAAGAGTTTCTTCGGATTTGCAAACAAGACATTTGATGACTCGGTAAAACTTGCGGAAGAGAGTGCGCAAAGACATCAAGACCTTATGGATAAGGCGTGTCAAAAAGGTTCGGACAGTATACCGCTGGAAAAAACCAGTCCAGGCACCGCCAAGGACGAGTATGGAAGACACTATAGAAAAGGTCCAGATAGTAAATGGCGTCGGGATTGACAAACGGTTTTAAGGGGTGTTACAATATCCTGTGAACGTTTTCAAGAAGGCTGAATTCTACGGGTTTAAATCTTTCGCGGACAAAATCGAGATTGATTTTTCGGGCGGTGTGACGTGTATTGTCGGGCCTAATGGCTGTGGCAAGAGTAACGTTTCCGACGCGGTCAGATGGGTTTTGGGAGAGCAATCGCCAAAGTCACTCCGCGGTTCAAATATGCAAGACGTTATTTTCAAGGGAACCGAAAAAAGAAGTCCACTGGGCTACTGCGAGGTCAGTTTGCACTTTGACAACACTATGCAAAGTAACGGGTCAAAATTGTTTCCTGCTTCCGATTATTCCGATGTTGTGATTTCGCGAAAACTGTTTAAAAGTGGCGAGTCTGAGTACCTTATTAACCACCAAAATGTTCGCCTCAAAGACATTACAAATTTGTTACATGATTCGGGTATTGATAGGGACGGCTTGACAATTATTTGTCAGGGCCAAGTTTCCGAAATTATCACAAGCAAACCCGAAGTGCGCCGCGGTATTATCGAAGAAGCCGCAGGAATTTCAAGATACAAATCAACCCAAGCCGAGGCTAGGCGAAAACTTTTGCGTACCGCCGATGATTTGGCACGCGTCATGATTGTAATAAACGAAATTGAAAGAAACTTGGGCCCGTTACTTAAGCAGGCACAGGCGGCACAAGAATATGTGCTTTTGCGTGACGAACTTAAAATGCGCGAGGCAAGTGCTTTTGTTGTTATGTACGACTCGGCAGCCGAGGAGAAGGGGAAACTTCGTGACGAGATGCAAAACATTGATGACCAAATCAAAGAAAAACAAGCGGCGATTGCCAAAATCAACACCGACACCCAAGATGTTAATGCAGAGATTGACAAACTGGACAATGAGGCGGAAGGTTTGCGTGACCAAGTGACGAACTTGTCGGTTGGGGCGGAACGCGAACAAAATAATAGACGCCTTGAATTGTACGAGGGAATAAATGTTTTGAGGCAAGAGCGTGCTGCTTTGCGTGCCAAAGAAAATACAATAAAAAACCTTATCGAAAGTGGTGAGGGCTACAAGTATTCGGTTAAAAAACTTTTGTCCAGCAAAAACCGAAATATCGTTGGTGTTGTGGCGAAAGAGTTGGCCGTTCCGACCGAACTTGAAACCGCGATTGAGGTTGCACTTGGTGCCGCCGCACAAAACGTTATTACCGAGGACGAAGAAGGCGCAAGTCGTTTGATTGCGTATCTTCGTGACCAAAACGCGGGTCGCGCAACATTTTTGCCAATCTCCGCGGCTAAGGCAAAAACCCTTAATAACGAAGAACGCCGTCTTATCAATAGACCATACGTTGTTGGTGTCGCCAGCGACCTTGTTGGTTATAATACGCGCATTGAACCAGTTGTGTTGTCGTTGCTTGGGCGGGTTGTTGTCGTGGATTGTTTGGATAACGCGATTGAACTTGTTCGTGATATGCGTTACAGCGCAAAAATCGTGACCCTTGACGGCGAAGTCATTGAAACCAGGGGGAGTATAACGGGTGGTTCAAAAAATGCGCTTAACAACAATCTTTGGCATACGAACCAGTTGGCTATGGTAGAGCAAGGTCTTTTGAAAATTGAAGAACGCTTGGCGATTTTGGAGGGGCAACTTTCCGAGTTTGAAAAAAGTGCGGTCACTGGTATGGCAGAGGGGGCAAGTAAAACCCTTTCGGCCGTAAAAGAACTCCTTGATGCTATTGCAGAGCGCAAGGGGATACTTCGTGCCAGTATCTCGGGTGCAGAGGACACAAAGTTGAAACTTAGCGAGGAAATCGCGGGGCTGACACATACTTATTACAAAACCGAAGCCGCCGAGGCGCGTATTGACCAGACTATTGAACAAATGCAAACGCGCATGGAAGAAGAATACGGGATGAATTATTCTGCGTGTTTCAATTATAAAAACGGGGCGGCTCCAGATAATGTTATTGTTATGGCACCGTTGGAAGAAAACCTCAAAGTCGCTTCGCAGATTAAACGAAAAATCAATGCAATTGGATCAATTAATATTGATGCGATTGAACAAAGCGGTGAAGCGAAGGAACGCTTTGATGATTATTCAACGCAAGTTGCGGATTTGGAAAAGGCAAAAGCCGATTTAGAAAAAGTTATAAATGACCTTGACTCCGAGATGATGACAAAATTCAAAGACACGTTCGAGGCCGTTAATAAGAACTTTGGGATTGTTTTCAAAGAACTTTTTGGTGGGGGAAAAGCCAGTTTGAACCTCTTGCCGATTGATGAGAATGGAAAAATTGATTACCTAACTTCGGGTATAGATTTTGTTGCCGAGCCTCCTGGAAAAAAACTTTCTAACCTCGCCCTTTTGTCGGGCGGGGAAAAAGCCCTAACCGCGATTGCGCTTTTGTTTGCGATTTTAAAAGTCAAACCTATGCCGTTTTGTGTTTTGGACGAAATCGAGGCCGCACTTGACGATGCAAACGTTGGGCGGTTCGCGGGGTATCTATCAAAGTTTGCCGAAACCACCCAGTTCATTGTCATCACACACAGAAAGGGCACAATGGAACTTGCGAACAATTTGTACGGCGTGACGATGGAGGAAAAAGGAGTTTCAAAAATCGTTTCCGTGAAACTTGAAAGTTGGGCCGAGGAAAACATGGTTGAGGTCGACCTCACGACCGAGAAAGTGGAGAGATAGACTATGGGCTTTTTCAAGAAACTTTTTGGCGGGGTCGCAAAGACCGCAACCGCGATTACGAGTTCAATCTCGCAAATCTTTACAAAGGATTTAACCGAGGAATTTTATGACGACCTTATGGCGGTGTTGTTGTCCGCAGACATGGGAATGGAGGCGGTCGAAGAAATTGTTTCCGACATAAAACGTGTTGCTAAAAAAGACGGTATCAAAACCGAGGAGGCGTTGAAAGAGGCACTTGCCGAGAGTATCGCAAATATTTTGTCCACCGAAGAAGTTAAGACCCAAGGCCAGGAAGTCGTTATGGTTGTCGGCGTCAATGGTGTTGGAAAAACAACGTCGATTGGGAAAATGGCGAATTATTTCCGAGAGCAAAAAAAGAATGTACTCATCGTTGCGGCGGATACGTTTCGGGCTGCGGCGACGGAGCAACTGGATACTTGGGCAGAGCGTGCCAAAGTTCGTATTGTAAAACAAACACAAGGCGCGGACCCAGCGTCTGTTGTTTTCGACGGGATGACAAGTGCGGCGGCGAAGAAAGATGACATTGTCATAATCGACACCGCGGGTCGTTTACATAATAAAGAACACCTAATCAAAGAACTCGCAAAAATGGACAGGGTGGTTGACCGTTTTGAAGTTCCTAATTATAAAAAGTATATCGTTTTGGACGCAACGACGGGGCAGAACGCAATTAACCAAGTCGATGTCTTTAACGAGGCCATAGACCTTGACGGGGTAATCCTAACGAAACTTGACGGAACCGCCAAGGGTGGTGTTATTGTGGCTATCAAAAAACAATTTGACCTGCCCGTTTTGTTTGTGGGGGTGGGTGAAAAGATTGATGACCTTTTGCCGTTCGACCCAAAGGATTTTGCCCGCGCAATTGTTGGGCTTAAATAAAGGGGCGCCCCGATTTGGGTGTTGACTTTGGTGTAAAATCGTGATATAATACTTGAATTATCTTATAAAGGGGTTGTATATCATGAATCAGACTATACGTGACAGAACGCGCGACAAAGAGTATGAGGAGCGCAGGGCAATAGATGCGGAGATGACCGCAAAAAAGAGGACGCAAAAGCCACAGGAAAAGTCTTTCCTTAAAGATTTGGTTGAGGGTTTTAAAACCACAATGAATATTGCGGGTATGGTGGCACGCCTTGGTGGTGACATGGAGGCGGGTGAAACCGCGGAAGATATGGCGGCAGATATCTTTTTGGGTGCTGGTCGCGGAGGCAAGCCTGCGCCAACGCTTTTTGTTGACAAAGTCGGGGGAGATGGCAAGAAAAACAAAACACGTGCTGCAACATTATCACGTAACGAATTCATGAAGTATTTCACAAGTGCAATTGATGCTACGGCGCAAGAACATTTAAAGAAAACACGTCAAGAAGGTTTTAAGTTTATTTTGAATACCGCGTATACTGCCTGCAAAGAAAATAATAACTTTGCTGAACATGAGGCGACGGAAGTTATTGGTTTGCTTAAATCATATGCATTAAGAAAGTACAACTTAAAGCCTGCAACCGCAAAAGTCATGACAATTTCATAAAACCCGTTGTTGACAAATTCGTGTAACAGGATATAATTAAAGGGTGAATCGCAAAAAAGTGTGGATAAGCATCGCTGTGGCAGCCGTCGTAATTTTTACGGGGGTTTTGTCTTTTGTTATTATCCCAAGGATGCAAGGGCGTTTTCGTCCTGTTCGCACAGTACCTACAACGATAACCTCTGTGTCTGGAAATGGAGGCGCCGCCGTCATGGTTGGACAGTATCTTTATTTCACCAGCGGTTTTATTTCTATGCATGAACTTGAGTACCGCCAAAACGATTACAACCGCGTTCGCCGACCGAACGGCGGTGACGGTGCAATCTGGCGCGTTCGCATGGATAATGGTTTGCCAGTTTACGACAACAGCCACCTTGAAGCATGGGAACATTTCAGAAACGGGACCGAGCAACAGTTTGAATACTGGGACAATGCGTCCGACCTTCGCCTTTGCCAAGACCGAGAAAAAGGCTCACCCCTTGAACTCATTGTACCAAAAGTTGCTGGCTGGGAAGAAACCGCGCTTTGGGTTGTCAATGGAACTCTTATTTATACAAGCCCAAACAACCAACGAAACCGCCACGGGCAATTGCGTCGCGAGAGGACGGATTTTTTCCGTGTTGACCTTGACGGGCGAAACCACAGAAGAATTTATACTACGCGAAACGACAATGTTCCACGGGCTGACTTCACGGTTGTTTACGGAGGGGATGGCACAAGCCGTATCCACCAAAATGTGTATCTAATGATTTTGGATGGCGAACAACTAAACCGCGTCGACATGCGTGGGCGAGTTCATACGGTTGCCGAGGATGTGACTTCGGTGGTTCTGCCAATTGTTACAGGTTATTTTGAAAGCACAATCCGTGATGCGCAGGGGAATTTGCTTTTAAGTGACGCCCGTGCAAGTCGTGCCAACAGTTTCGGTGGTATTATGAGGTATGTCTTTTTTACACAAAACTGTGATGACGAGTTGCACGCCCATGGCGCGGCACAAAACAACATAGTTGGTTTCTTTAATATTTCTTCGCGAAAAACCAGAACAATTTTCCACAACCATAATTCACACGCTTTGTTGGCACTTGGGAATGGGCACCTTGTTATGGAAACAGGCTTCCAAGACCCAGCCCGACGCAACGAACTCAAAGTAATCAGCGGTGTCAACGAGATTTTGTTGGACCATTATGGGAATGACTCTGGGCGCGGTGCGTTTACAGGTGTTAGAACTATGGCAAGTCCGTTGCTTGCGGAACAAGGTGAAGCAGTCATGGTGGCGGGCGAGTTGTCTGAACTTAGGTTAATCACCCGAATTAATTCACAACTGTTTTTGTATTCAACCAACCAAACCTTGGGGCAAATTTATACGCCTATAACATTATCTGGCGCACACGATGTTGACGAAATCATTGCTATTAATTCAAACAACATTATGTTCCGAAGCCTCGGTGGAGATTTGGTAACCGTCACATTTGCGGGCGAGCGTCAAGAAACCGAACTCCCGCCAACAAGGGTTCAAGGCGCACGTGTTTCCGCGTTCCAGGTTCTTAACCGATACGGTCAATCCAGCGATATTGGGCATATGTTCTTTTTCATAAACGAGATTTCTGAAATCCTTGATGATGCCCCTGTGGCCGAGAACGAGGAATCGGAACCCTCGATGCCTGAAACCTTGACCATTGGTGTCATTACTTCGCACGCACGCGGCTCGTTTTTCTTGACGTATCTTGATGACAACTTTATACCTTGGCCTCCGACAGTGGATGAAAACTGAAACTTGCAAAAATTTAAAAATTTAGTACTTGCCTAAACCAAACCATGGTGGTAATATGGTTATATGTTTAGGTTTTTGAAAAACATGAATTGGCCGATGCGCCTTACAATGCTTAGGTTTGCGTTGTTGCCACTCATAATGCTTTTTTACATTTTGGCGGTTTCCACGTTCAATGAATTTTTTATGAACTGGGGAAGGCTTATTGCATTCCTATTGTTCGCGGTTGCCGCAATCACAGATTTCTGGGATGGGTATCTTGCGCGCAAAAACAACGAAGTCAGCACCCTTGGAAAACTCCTTGACCCCGTAGCCGACAAAATGCTTGTGACCCTTGGTTTTGTCCTTATATTGGCTGACCCGATTTGGCACATTCACCAATTCGACCACCCTGCAACAATCGTGTTCCCGTTCTGGTTTGCCGTGTTGGCGGTGTTTGTGTCACTAAGCCGTGACATCATTATGAACAGTTTGCGCTTCATAGCCGCCGAACAAGGTATTGTTATTGAAGCCGACAAACTTGGCAAAGCAAAGACGTTTGCCCAGGCCATAGCGATTGGTTTGTACATGATGTTTGCGTTTAACATGAACTGGATGGTTCAATTTATCCACCCTGGTATAGCGTTTGATTTGTGGACGTTCGTGTGTATCTTTATGATGTCTACCGCCGCGGTTCTAAGTGTCTGGTCATGCTGTACTTACATTTCAAACTATGTTAAACAAGTTCGCCAAGAGGAACCAGAAGACGGCGAAGATTCAATAGAAGCGGTTGCAACAGTTGTTCCAGGAACAGCCGAACAACCAAAGCCTAAAGCCCCTGCAAAACCTAGGGCAAAGGCTCAGCCAAAGAAGGAGATAACAGAAGAAAATGTCAGAAAAGATTGAAAAAAGTGATGTAAAACAAAAAGCCCTTGCGGCCGCGCTTGCCAATATCGAAAAAGCATACGGCAAGGGTGCGATTATGAAAATGGGTGAAGGCCCAATTGTTCGTAACATAAAAGTCATCCCAACAGGGTGTTTGACGTTGGATGCGGCGCTTGGGTGCGGCGGTATCCCGCGTGGTCGCGTGACGGAAGTCTATGGTCCTGAATCAAGCGGTAAAACCACGGTTGCTTTGCACGTTGTTGCTGAAGCCCAAAAACAAGGTCTTATTTGCGCGTTTATCGACGCCGAACACGCCCTTGACCCGACCTACGCGCAGGCTCTTGGCGTTGATGTAAAAGAACTTATTTTGTCACAACCAGACAGTGGTGAACAAGGTCTTGATATAGCAGAAAAATTGGTTATGAGCGGTGTTGTTGACCTCATCGTTGTGGACAGTGTTGCGGCGTTGACACCTCGCGCCGAAATCGACGGCGACATCGGGGATGCGTTTATTGGTCTGCAAGCCCGCTTGATGTCACAGGCACTTAGGAAACTTAGCCCCCTCGTCAGCAAGTCGGAAACCGCACTTTTGTTTATAAACCAACTTCGTGACAAGATTGGTGTTATGATGCCTGGGCAAAGTCCCGAAGTCACACCTGGCGGTAAGGCGCTTAAATTCTATTCGACAATTCGTTTGGATGTTCGCCGTATCGGCAGTGTCAAAGACGGTGATGATTTGGTTGGGAACCGCACAAAAGTCAAGGTTGTGAAAAATAAACTTGCACCTCCTTTCAAAATTGCCGAGTTCGAAATAACGTTTGGTAAAGGTATCTCTAACGAAGGTTGTATTATTGACCTTGCTGTTGCGAACAACATTATCGCAAAATCGGGTGCATGGTTTTCTTATAACGACGAAAAAATTGGTCAAGGCCGTGAAAAGGTAAAAGAGTTTTTGGAAAAAAACAAAGATATTGCCGATGAAATTCTTAAAAAAATTAACGCCGTAATGGACAAAACTGCGACAGCAGAGTAAACTAAAACACATGAAAAAAATCGGCGAGGGCGTGTATAACAATGCTTTTTTGACGGATGAGGGTACCGTGATTCTTGCAGGGAAATGCGATGATTCTTTTGAATGGTATATGCGGATTAAAAATATTTTGGACGCGCTGGACGGTTGTATAAAATCCGTCCAAATTCCAAATGGGGCGAATCTCGTTACACCCTGCAAAGACTTTCCAAACGGTGCTATCCGTATGTCTTTTGTTAAGGGCAAAGAATTGGGGGGAGTCATTGTTGCTTGCACCACCGAACAAAAGCGTGCAATCGGCAGGGGGCTGGCAGATTTTGTCATTGAAATCCAAAGTGCGAATATCAACCTTGACGGAAGCAAACAAAAAATGGTCGACCAAAACAACAAGAAGTTAAAATCCAGTTTGTCTGTTATCGCACCATTTTTGTCCAAAGAAGAAAACGAAAAATTCACCGCCATAGCCGCGCGGTACAACGACTTTTTGGTTAGGCAAACTTTCGTCATGACGCACGGTGATTTGCAAGAAGAAAATATCATGCTGGACACAAAAAACCGTCTGTCGGGTATTGTGGATTTTGGTAACGCCGAATACTATGTGAGTCACGTGGAATTTTGCGCGATGATGGAATTTGATTCCACAATCTTTGATGCGATGCTTGAACACTATTGCGCTAAGACAAAAACCAAACTTGACATAAGCGATATAAAACTTGTTGCCTTGGTGCGCGGCGTGCGGTTCTTTCGTCACGTGACACATTGGGGGGATGCCGCCAAACAAAAAGAGTTGCAAAGAATTCGGGCATTGCTTTTGGAACTTTAATATTTTTGTTATTTAACAGGTTTCATTGTTGGGAAAAACAGGCACTCGCGAATAGAATGCACGCCCGTTATCATCATGATAAGTCGGTCAACGCCAACGCCCAACCCGCCTGTCGGTGGCATACCGTACGAAACGGCGTTAAGGAAATCATCATCCAACATATGCGCCTCGTCGTTGCCCGCAGCGCGTTTTTTCATCTGCTCCTCGAACCGAGTGCGCTGGTCAATCGGGTCGTTCAACTCGGAATACGCATTTGCAAGTTCCCGACCGAACACAAATAACTCGAACCTCTCCACAAAGTTAGGGTCGTCTTTTTTGCGCTTTGCAAGCGGGGAAGTTTCAACAGGGTAATCCATGACAAAAGTAGGTTGGATAAGGGTAGCCTCGATGTTTTCTTCAAAGTCCTCGAAACTCTTTGCAATGTCCAACATTTTGACACGACGCCAAGGCTTGCCAAAATCAATCGTTTGCCCCTCGTAAACAATGGTCGTGGTTCCAAGGGTTTTTTGCATAACAAATTTAAACATCTCCTCGGTCAAATCCATCATGTCGTTGTAATCGGCATAGGATTGATACAACTCCATATTCGTGAACTCTGGGTTATGTTTGTAACTTATGCCCTCGTTTCTAAACATACGCCCGATTTCGTAAACCTTTTCAAATCCTCCGATGATAAGGCGTTTTAAATGCAACTCGTTCGCGATTCGGAGGTACATCTCCATGTTAAGGGCATTGTGCTTTGTGATAAAAGGCCGTGCATCCGCACCCCCTGGGATGTTTTGTAGTATCGGTGTTTCGACCTCTAGGAAACCTTTTTTGTCCAAAAACTCGCGGATGCTTTTGATAATTTTGCTTCGTAAAACAAAGATATCACGAACTTCTGGGTTTGAAATCAAATCAACATAACGCTCGCGGTAACGAAGTTCTGGGTCTTTAAGCCCGTGGTACTTGTCAGGCAGGGGTTTAATGGATTTTGCAAGCAAAACAATTTGGCTGGCGTGCACGGAAATTTCACCCGTTTTGGT
>WQSK01000030.1 GCA_009787915.1 Bacillota bacterium | reverse complement strand
ATACCACAACGTTTGAGGGAAAGACCCGCTTTGTTCAGGGCATCTTGTTGCATACTGCTGGTCATATACGGTGCGGGTGCGTGTTTTTTTGTTATAGACCTGCGAACTTCTTTAACAACATATTGAGCATCCTTAACACCGTTAATAACCGCATCGGCTTCGGCTTTTGACGTGAGTTTAATCTTCTTACCGTCCAATCCAGTTGCCAAATTTGCCGAGAACTTGATTTTTGCTTTTTCCAAAATCGCGGCAAAGTCCCAATACTCCTCGGCTTTAAAGTTTAGGATTTCACGCTCCCTCAAAACCACAAGTTTAAGCGTTACCGATTGAACGCGACCCGCCGAGAGTTTCGGTTTAATCTTTTTTGAAACGACGGGTGAAATTTTATAGCCAACCAATCTATCCAAAATTCGACGCGCCTGTTGGGCGTTGACCAAATCAATGTTAATCGAACGCGGATTTTCAATAGCCTTATTAACCGCGGTTTTTGTAATCTCGTTGAACTCGATGCGGTTGTTGCTCTCGGGTTTGATTCCCAAAATATAAGCCAAATGCCAACCAATAGCCTCACCTTCCCTATCAGGGTCGGTTGCGATAAAAACTTTTTCCGCCTTTGCCGCCGCTTCTTTAAGTTTTTTAACCAAGTCTTTTTTCTTGGTTGAAATTACATACTTTGGTTTATAGCCGTCCTCGATGTCGACGGACAAAGACCTCTCGCCCAAATCACGAAAATGACCGCCCGTAGCCATGACCTCGTACCCCTTGCCGAGGTACTTTTTGATAGTATCTTTTTTCCCGATACCCTCGATGATGATTAAAATCATAACTGTATACTATAACCATCTTGACAAAAATGCAATAGTAATATATAATTAAAAAATTATGACACCAAAAGAATTTATCGATAAAGTCCCAAACCTGATTTTGGAAAGTGCCGTAAACATCGGGCAAGTTCCTCCTGACCAAGTAACGGGAACGGTTTATAAAATTCTAACCCACGACGGGATTCCAAATGTTTGCGGTCGCGCGGGGTATGTTTATTTGACAAAGGGCTCCTCCTACACAAAACACCCGCATACCAAAAACGCAGAAGCATACCGCCCCGTCGATTCGGATTGGAACATTGATTACGCGCATGAAACGGTTTGCAGACCTGGTGAATCCCACGGAATACCGCCAGTTTCAGAGGACACAATTGTTCATTGGGAAACCTCGTTGGATACCTCCGCGGAGAGCATTGAAAGTATAATTAAAAAGAAACATGCTTTTGCATATCGCCCGCACCTGCAAGAACAATCGCATCAAATTTAGGCGCAACATCACGCAAATAAACCCCAAGTTCTTTTGCTTCAGAAAAATATTGCACCCCAAGTTTATCTGCCAAATCAACCGCATCTCCTCCGCCAATTTTTGCTTCACGCGCCGAGAAGGTTTTATATAGGACGCACTTTGTCCCCGAAAGGGCGCGCACAAAATCATCAAACAAGGCAAGCGTTCGCGTATAAGTATGTGGTTGAAAAACAAAGAGAAACCTCTCGCCATATATTGACCGTGCGGATGAAATTGAGGCCTCGATTTCGCGCGGGTGGTGTGCGTATTCGGATATAATGGTTGTGTCACCAATCTTCCCAATGGTTTCCCAGCGACGATGTATGCCACTGTAGGATTCAAGCGCGTCCTTGATAACCATTGGCTCAATCCCAAAGTGCAGCCCCACCATACCCGCCAAATGGGCGTTGAAGACATTGTGTTTTCCAGGAACAGAAAGATACACCGTCACACAATTTTCGCCGTCACAAACATCAAAGGCGTACTTACCTGGTGTGTATTCAAAACACTCGATATCGTCGCTCGAGGTAAAAGACACGTCCGCTTTGTCCATGAATTTGGTGAATGCGGTTTTGACTTCTTCCAGGTTTTTGTAACAATCCACGTGGTCGAAATCAACATTTGTTACAACCGCTACAGTTGGGGATAGGGATAAAAAACTTTTTTTGAACTCGCATGCTTCGGTGACAAAAAAATCTTGCCCCCCGATTACAAGGCCGTCCTCTACACCATTATGAATTGTCGGGTTTAGGCCTCCCAACAACAAAATTGCGCCGACCATAGCCGTAGTTGTGCTCTTCCCGTGTGTACCTGCGATTGCAATGCGGTTTTTGTATTTTGCCTCGACGTGCGCCAAAAGATTTGCACGCGACATAATCTCAATTCCCAACTCCTCGGCACGGGTCAGTTCGGGATTGTCGTCTGCAATTGCACCATTAATGATGACAATATCAATGTCGCTATGTATATTGCTTGCGATATGCCCTGGCGGGATGTTTTGGTCACTGCCACTGGTGCTTGCACCGAAACGTTCACACAGTTTCGCCAACGCCATCATCGACACACCGCCTATGCCAATAAAATGTATTTTTTTGCCCACGAACTCCATGGGTTATACTATTCAAAGGCGTCATTATGTGCTTATTGAAAAACAAATTAAGGCAAGTATGTGCGTTTTGATTCGTGTTCTTTTATCTTCATAGATGCATCACCGATAAGTTCGGCTCTTAATCGGTTGAGCAACTTTCCAGATAGTGGTGAAAGCAGGGCTATTTGGCCATCGCACTCAACATATGTGTCCAATGTTGTTCCAGATTTTGTGCTTACATCCAGAAGTTCCCCATATTCGTAAATTTCACGAAGAGATGCAGTAAGTATATACTGTATTAAGTTCGCATCCTTACGGTACTCATGCCTACTTTTGAAAGTAATTTTATATTCGCTATTCCGCGTTTTTAATTTAGTCTCCAAAAAAGGGTCGTAGAAAAAATTCCCTCCGAGAGAATCGCTTTCATTAATAGACTGATGTTTTTCCATACTAGACAAGTATATCACAAAAATCACGTCTTGTAAATACCCAAAATTTGTGGTACAAAAAAATATGACAATCAGAATCATCGCCGTCGGAACATTGAAAGAATCATTCTACGAAAGTGCAGTTGCCGAATACGTAAAACGCCTTGGCAAGTATGCAAAGGTTGAAATCATCCAAATCAAAGAATCAACCCCCGAGCGCGAAGCCACCGACATCGCCACAAAAATCAAGGGCTACACAATTTTGTTGGACATAAACGGTGTTCCAACCACGAGCCCTGCCCTTGCGAAACTTATACAAGACACTATGATGACCAAAAGCACGATTACATTTTTAATAGGCGGTAGTAACGGGGTCGGTTCAAACTTGGACAATCTTGTTGAAAACAAAATTAGTTTCGGGGCAATCACCCTCCCGCACCAATTGTTTCGCGTTGTCTTGGTTGAACAAATTTATCGCGCTTTTACAATCATCGGCAACGAAAAATATCACAAGTAAAATGCCCGCATTTGACAAGCCCGACCATTACATATATAGTGCCTTATGAAAAACGACAAAATCATTGACTTGTTCCTTGAACTTGGCAAATTAAGGGATGTCAAAAGATTTACCCGCTACCACCCTATTTTCAAAGAAAATGTTGCCGAGCATACTTTTCACATGGCGGTAATTGCAGACAGGCTTGTATGCGAACTTGGATTAAACGACCTCGATTACCGAAAGGTCATGCAACTTGTTTTCTATCATGACGTTTGCGAACTTGGGATGGGCGAAGATTACGACGGGATGACCGCCGACAACAATCCTGATTACAAAAAGCGAAAAGAGCACGACGAAAATGCGACGATTGACCGCCTCGCAAAGAAGCACGGCAAATTTATAAAAGAGTTATACCAAGAATACAAAGACCAAAAAACCGAAGAATCAAAATTTGTAAAAGCCCTAGATAAACTCCAATGCACAATCCACGAGAGCGACAAAAGTGTTGGTTTCGCCCAAAGCACGCCCGAGCAAAGAGAATACGCAGTCATTTGGGCAATCAAACACATCGAAAATTTCCCCAAATTGAAACCACTTTACCGCACCGCACAAGAGCGCATCAAAAAGATTTACACCGAAAACAAATGGCATTGGTCCGACGATTGGTTTATTAAATAAGACTCATGTTACGTGCGCGTTTGATTGCGTTTGTGACTTCACGTTGGTGGCGCGCACAAAGACCTGTTTGCCTGCGCGAAATGATTTTGCCGTTTTGTGTCAAGTACTTGCGCAAACGGTTTACGTCTTTATAGTCAAGCGTAGACTTGTTCATGCAAAAAGCGCACGGACGACGTTTTTGGCGGTTACCAAATTTTGCAGGACGACGACCAAAGCCCTCACCTTGCTCACCTGTTTGCGGTGCTTGTTCTGTTGCTGGTTGCTTTACTTCTTTTTCTTCCATAATATTCCTCTCTACTCCTTATTAAAATGGCAAACTGTCATCTGCGACAGGTGTCATTCCTCCATTATCTTCTCCGCTGTTTTGCCCACCTTTTGGTGTCAAGAACTCGATGTCATTTGCGGTTACATCCAACGAAAATCTTTTCTCGCCGTTTGACTCGTATGGTCTGCAAACAAAATCCCCAACGATTCCGACTTTATTACCTTTTTTGAGGTACTTGGCACAGTTCTCGCCCATAGCGCGCCATACGGTCACGTTATAGAAATCGGTTTGGTTGCCGTCTTGTCCGCCACGTCTGTTTACCGCAAGACCAAACTTGCAAACCACCACACCGCTCGGGAGTGTCGACAATTCTGGGTCCTTTGTTAGGTTTCCAATCAAAAATATTTTGTTCATGCTTTAACCTCCGACTTTGCTGGTTTTTTTGACTTTCTAGGTGCCTTTTGTTCGTCCTTATTAACAAACATAAAGCGCACAACTCCGTCTGTAATCAACATGAGTTCGCCAATCTTTTTCGGAATATCATGTTCACATTTGAAAGTCATCAAATAATAGTAACCATCTTTTTTATGATTGATTTCCGTAGCAAATTTTTTCAAGCCCATTTTTTCAACTTTCGCCTTGTCACTCGCCATTTTAGAGAACTTCTCTACAAGACCGTTGCGTTTTTCTTCCGACAAATTGTTGGCAAGAATAAACATACATTCGTATTCGCTTTTTCGTACTTCTTTTTTCATTTTTTCGCCCCTTTGTTTTTGTTGTATCTCGCAATTGCTTCCTCGATAATTTTTTGCGCTTCTTTTCGACCACTGGTTTTCAACACCTCAACCTTTTTATTCTCAAGGTCTTTATAATGCACATAAAAATGTTTAAGTTCCTCTACAATATGACCATAGAGTAATTTCAATGTCGCTTCGTCATCAGGTTTAACAAATTTATTGAACGCAGGAATCGCCAAGATTTTTTCATCACGCTCGCCCCCGTCAACCATGTCAATGACCCCAACAGGCACACATTCCACGATTGTCATCGGAGGAACTTCTTCGGTCATAATAATGTTGACATCCAATGGGTCGCCGTCCTCGGAAAGTGTCCTTGGAATAAAACCATAATTCGTCGGATAAACCATGGATGTTTTCAAAATTCGGTCAAGTGCCAACATCCCTGTTTCTTTGTCAATCTCGTATTTCATGCGGGTATTTTTTTGAATTTCGGTTACGACAACAAACTTGTCCTTACCTATACGCTTCGGGTCAATGTCGTGGATTATGTTCATGCTTGTCCCTCTGGCGCAGGTGCCGCTTCCGCTTTCGGAGCCTTTGGCTTGGCAACTTTTGGTTTTGCGGCGGCCGCTTTTGCAACTGCTTTTTTCTCCTCACGCTTTGCAACTGCTGCTTTTTTGGCTGCGGTTTTACCTGTTTTACCCTGCTTGTCTACGGCAATGGTCTTTTTTTCTTTTACGCGTGTCGCAGCCTTACCCGAGAGGTCACGGATATAGTAAAGTTTCGCACGGCGCACATCGCCTTGGCGGATAACTTCGATTTTTTCAATCCGCGGGCTGTGGACAGGAAAGATACGCTCTACACCAACGCCGAAAGAAATCTTTCTCACGGTAAAGGTTTCGCGCGAACTGCCGCCCTTTCTTGCGATAACAAGACCTTCAAACACCTGAATCCGTTCTTTGTTACCTTCCACAATTTTAAAGTGGACCTTTACGGTATCACCGACGTTAAACGGTGTGACCGATTCTTTTTCGCCACTTTTTTCAATCAAGTCTACTAAGTTCATATCTTGGTATTATAACACAGCCTAAAAAAAATGCAAGCATTTTCTTTATTTAGATGCATAGATATTGCAAAATTTTATTGAGTACGTTATATTGCACTTATGGAATTTAACGTAAATTTGATAAACCATATTGAGGGAAACAATATCATTGTACCACAAATCCCGAAGAAATATGTTATAACTGGAGTAAAACCATTGAAAGATTTAATCTTCACAACTCCAGAAAAGTACATGAAATACCTTCAAGACCAAAAAGCATTTTGGGAAAAACAACAAGCAAAGTATCCTCACTTTTCTGTATATACGAACGCATATCTGAATTCTATAAATCACCTAAGCAGTGCCAATAGTAACGCTGCTAGTGCAAGCGCGCGCGACATTTTTAGCCCTAATCTTTCAAACGCACAAAATTTTTTAACGCGTTCCATCAACTTTATCGCTGACGTACCGAATAATGCTACAATACTTTCAAAGGAACTAATTAGACACGGACAAATGGGTCAAAGATTTTTCACAGGCTTTCTGTCTGGGATAACAAATACAGATTCTGCACCTTACAATAATAGCACTTTGACAAAAGACTTTATCCAGGGTCTATTTGCTGCAACAGTTTACCTTGATATAATAAAAAGCATTGACGCTATGTTACCAGATGGTGTTGATACAATCGGAAATGCACAAGCCGATTTGATGAACACTGCAAACGAATACATTACAAAGTACAATAAACTACTTGAACAAAAAGAAAATAAAATCACAAAAATGGACAGCACGGTCGAAAAAAGGCTTAAAGAACATGAAGAAAACCTTAGAAATTTGGAAAGAACCTACGAAGAAAAAATCAGATTAAGAGAACCTGCAAAACATTGGAGTGCTGTAAGTGATGATTACGCAAAAAAAGGCAGAAACTTTGTATACTTAAGTATCGCAGCATCGTTCCTCAGTATCTGCATAATTGTAGGCTTAATAATTTTACTCGCCTATCTACCAGAAATACGAGAAGACGTCGGAGTTTTTGACTATTTCCAAATTTCTGCTGGTTTTGCCATTGTAACTGCAATAGCAGTTTATATCTTGAGAATCTTTGTAAAAATGGCGATGAGTTCATACCACCTTTCCAGAGATGCAAAAGAGCGAGAAAATCTAACAACATTCTATCTATCGCTGACGAATGAAAAGCCGATATCGGAAAAAGAAAGAGATTTAATCATCACATCGTTGTTCAGCCGTGCGAACACAGGTCTTATCAAAGGTGACGACGCTCCCGAATTCCCTATTAAGAGCCCAATTTCTTAAAGGCTCGCAATAGCCAAACCGTCACGTGCGGTGGCGTCTGGAATGTTGTCCTCGTTAAGCGGGCATTTAAGCACGGTCAACTCCGCCCCGATTGTTTGAGAAAATATTTGGTGCGCGCCATAGATTTCATCCGTATGCCCTCCGCACATAAATCCGCGCCTTGTCAGCAAATCTGGGTCGTGTTTTAAAAGGATATCTTTGATTTGTTCAGCCATATCTTCCAATCTGGCATCAACAATTTGCATGATTCCGTCAGAGTCTTGGGCATTGTATCGTTTCAACAACATCGCCGCGGATTTAAAGTCAATATTTTTTACCATACTAATGTCATTGATTACGTGCGCATAGCCCATATCAAGTGTATCAATAGTACAAAGGTGGTCGCCAACAATAACAGACACCGAAGTATCCGCCATTTTGTATGAAATCAAGTATGCAGTTTTGTCACGGTCGGCGACATTTATAAGGTATCTTGCCTCCGCCAAAGGAACTGGCATATATTTGATTCCCTTAAAACCCCGCGAAATACAAAAAGATTGTCTTATTGCATCTACAAAAGTGGTTTTGATTTTAACGTTGCTTACAAGCACCTCTATCTTCATACAACTGCGCCCAATCGCAGTGATAAGCGGTGGCCCGCCGTCGACTTTGAAATAACACGCCTCCCCACCGCCAAGTAATTCAGCAACAATCTTTTTGTTAACCTTTGTTGGTTTTTCGAACTCGCGTTTTCGGTACTCGGACGAAGCCACACAAAAACACGACGGCACACCGACCAAGAGTTTATTCCTATGCGTGTTTGGGAAGTTGGCTTTGTTCATAAGGTTTTTCATAACACCTGGGATTTCAACAAAACTGGCAAAGTCACCCTCGATGATACCATTGTACGGGGCCGAAACCCTGCCCTTTGTTATATATGTTCCGTTAATTCCAGGGCGCGACCATGTTAATACAATACTCTCATCACCGAAATACAAAGAATATGACATTTCAATTCCCTCCCAACGGTGTAACCATTACCGTCATCGCATAGTCATTAGAAACAGTTATATTAACACGTTGTTCATCACGCTCGGAGCCCAAAACGTACCATGCACGTGCAATTTTCTCACTGAACCTATTATCATAACCATAGATAAAGATGTTGATAACCAATCTATCATCACGCGGATGTGTCACAACTATGCGCATAGTACTCGCAGGTCTGCCCGCATACTCGAAATCAATACGGTCAATAAGGTGAGCAAGCATATACTCGTCGTGGGCAGGGTCGGTGTTGAAAAACAAAAGTGCCATGTATTCCAAAGTTTGGATTCGGCGAATATCATATTCGTCAGAAACAAAATCTTTAAGCGAATCCCCTACTTGGAACCTGCTGAAATTATAGGGGTCAAGGCTAAATTGCCCCGTAATGTTTATTAAACCGTGTTGAAATTTTAATGGATTAATCACAAGTGGGTCGTCGCTTATAATCATCAATTCAAAATCCAAAATTGCTGTGCGCGCCCCGTGGGTAATTACGTACATAGGGGTACGCTCGCGGATACTGATGTGTAATCTGTTTGGAAAGCGTGCCTCGATATTTGTTACACGAATTAATGGCTCGTAACCTTGCAAGGTATTGATAATATTCCCTCGGTTAAGACCAAACAATATGTTCCGCCCCCCTGCAACACGGCGCGCTTGGACGGTATATCTTTCAACCGCACCCTCTTGGTCTGTGATAAGCGCGGGATTGTTCATGAACTCTACGCTAATAGAACTGACACGAAAAAGGAATGCGCCCGATATCGCCAAACCAGCAATAAAGATGAACGCAACAAATGCGACAACCAACCGTCTACTCATGCAAGCCCTCTTTTGTTCATAATTACAATATACAGTATAAAACATATCGTCAAATTACGCAAACATTATTTAGTACTCTTGCGTACATTGACATATGAAACTATACATAAAAGGCGGAGAGCCACTTTTCGGTACGGTGAAAATCGACAGTTCAAAAAATGCGCTGTTACCAATCATTGCGGGTACGATACTTACAAGTGGGGTGACGGTCATAAGAAACGTCCCACGCATAAGTGACATCGACAATTTGTTAAAGATTCTTGTGATGTTGGACATAAAACCTGCGTTCAAAGACGGTGATTTATGGATAGACACCACAGATATCAAATACAACGATATCAGCGGTGATACGGCAAAAAAAATTCGAGGCTCGATATTTGTTTTGGGCGCAATCATTGGTAGGTTTGGGCGTGCCTCTATTCCCTACCCAGGCGGTTGTGCCATTGGTTCAAGGCCCGTGGATATGCACCTATCTGGCTTCCAAGACCTTGGAATAAAAGTCACAGAAAAAAATGATGTCATCAACTGCCAGCGTGCCGTTGGACCCAATCGCTCTGCCCGTCGTGACGGAACTTTTTATGTGGACCTGGATTTCCCATCAGTTGGTGCGACAGAGAATTTTATCTTGGCGTCCGTTATTGGAAAAAACCGTGTTCAAATCAGGAACGCAGCACGCGAACCCGAGGTTGAAGCCCTTTGCAACTTTTTAATATCTTGTGGCGCGCGTATCTGTGGTGTTGGAACCAGCACCATAACAATCCACGGAGTAAAAACCCTTAACGCAACCGACCACACAACTATACCTGACAGAATCAACACGGGGTCGATGCTTTGTGCGGTTGCGGCCTGCGGTGGTGATGTGACCCTTGAAAACGTAATCCCTGAACACAATCGGAGTTTAATATCAAAACTTGTAAAGTGCGGCTACGACATCACAGTTGGTGCAAACACAATCCGCATAATCGCGGTTCGCCGTCCAAAAGCAATACCAAGCACCCATACTTCGGTCTACCCAGGTTTTCCGACAGACACCCAGAGCCAGTTCGCCGTGGTTATGTCAATCGCAAGGGGTTCTTCATCAATAACCGAAAATATGTTTGAAAACCGATTTCAATATGCTCCGCATCTAAGAAAATTGGGAGCACAAACTTTTGAACAGGGCAAAAATCTAAACATCCGCGGTGTTACATCTTTGCGTGCCTCTGATGATGAAACAAAACCGACCGAACTTACCGCCTCTGACCTTCGCGGAGGTGTCGCATTGGTAATCGCCGCTTTGTCCGCAGAAGGCGCATCCGTCATCCACAACGCAGAGTACGTATATCGTGGTCACGCGAACATCGACGGGGATTTTATAAAACTCGGCGGGAATATCACCCGTATTGACAATTGACGATTTTTCATGTATAATACACGCAATGATTACAAAGAAAAACTGTTATTATGTATCTGATGATACATCTCGGAATGTGTCGGATTCAAAAACAAACCTTGAAACCGCAGGTATAAGTTTCTGCACAGGTATCGCCATTGTAACAGAGTACGGAGGTCGTACCCATCGTTTTCTTTCGCATGCCTACCCTGATTTGCTAAGTGCAAAACTCCACATAGGTTTCGCAGAAGAATTCCTTGGCAAAAAGAAAAACTTTATTAACACCTTGCGCCGATTCCTGTTGCCGCAAATGACCGTAAAAAAAGCCCAACTTATTTCATCCATGGGATATTACCACCCAAAGTTTAATGGCGGACTTCATATTAGCGACCGTGACCGTGGTTATAACAGGATTACCGAAACGCTGAAAGAGTTCTTCGACTCACTTAATTTGTCCCAAGATTTTACCTTTGATTTTCATCGTGCAAGTGCCGTCAACGTCACACACGAAGGATTAATCACCACATGCTCGCACCAAGAAACCATGGAACATATTTCGAGAATATATAAGGGTTCTCCTTCGAGTATTGATTTCGCCCGCGAAGCCCTTGAAACATGTCCATCGTTTTCAATTATATAGTCATCACCCGTATTGACAATTAGACAAAATTAGTGTATAATACACGCAATGATGAACTGGAATTATAAAACTTACAATGGTCGTTTTAGGGACAGTCGGGATGTTAAAACCGACGGGTGCTGTTCTGTGGACGACAAAAGAACAAACCTAACAACCGACCAGTTATACTTTTGCACAGGCATTGCCATAGTCGCCGAATACGAGGATACAATTAGGCGTTTTCTCGCCCATGTCAAACCAGAGGTTTATTCAAAAGAACATTACCTGCTTGAGTTTGCCAAAGAGTTTGTTTCAAGCAAAGGTATACTTGTAAAACAGGCAAAACTGGTGTCATCAATGGGTTACGTTGAACGAGGGAAAACTTCAAAAAGGCTTGCGATAACAGAAACCAATATAATCGAACTAATGAAGCAGTATCTTGACGAAGCAAATTTGTCACAGGACTTTACCTTTGATTTTGGGCGCGCAACACGTGTTTCAATCGCACCAAAAGGAAAAATTACCATCTCGAAACCCAAAGAAACGCTTAAGACCCTGGATGCTTTTTACAAAAAGTGGGATGAGATGAACGAATACGGTCGCAAAGCCCTTGAAACCTGCCCATC
>WQSK01000029.1 GCA_009787915.1 Bacillota bacterium | reverse complement strand
CCCCCGCCACAAATTTTGTGCGCTTTGCCACGTTTTGGCTCTTAAGGTTATTGTCAAGAATCCGTAAATATGGCTCGACATTTTTCTGTTTCATAAAAAACTTAACACCTTCGACCGCCTCGGTGGCGTAACCAAAACCTTCGGAAGTCGTATAAAGATAAAACTCGACTTCACCTTTTCGGTCTATTCTCACGTGGCCTTCACCTTCGCCAGCACCTTGTTTAACTTTTTCCTTGTAATTTGTTTTTAAGTATATCGGGAGAAAATATCCATCTCCTGCCATGAGTTTAAAGCCACCTTTGTTCACACCATCGAGAATCAAACGCGGTGTCATAATCATCACACGAGGAAACCCCCAAGTATCCCAGTTGGCACGCTCTTGAGGTGGTAAAATAATCGGAAATTGACCACGTTCAGATTCGATAATATGAAAGTCACTCATGCAGGCATTCTAGCACAAAATATCGTGTAATGCAATACTTTGAAAAAGTTTAATCCGCCCAGTGGATTGGCAAACCAAACGTAGTTTGGGAACATTTGGGTGTACGAGCAAAGAGAGATTTTAAAAAAAATTATGTCATATCCTCGCCTGAAGCAATTTTTCCCGCACCATGCGCGCGCGAATTTTGTCACGCTCTGCGGTGCCCGATGCCCTGTTGTTTTGCGTTATCAGGGTTCGGGGCTGTATAATAAAAAACAAGTCATCAATGATTTTCGAGTTATCGTTTTTAAAACGCAAGATACCCAAATTACTCCCAAGTTTCAAAAACGCGATGTTTTCGACCGCCTCGGCACTGGTCAACATATGTGCGTTTGTCAAAAGCCCCCATGCCCTCATGACCCCGTCGATGATTTGGTCTTGTTCAGATTTAAATAGCCCAGCCTCTGTTTGCTTTTCCAATAAAACCAGTTGCAAAGTCACCGCCTTTACCATTGCAAGAATTTCGTCCGTGGTCATTGTGTGGCAACCTTGGTTTGAAATTTGGTACATGTAACCGCCAAAGTCCGACCCCTCGCCGTAGACTCCTCTGACCGTGAGGTGGCGACTTGAAAGTTTATCTGCAATCGCCGAAATCTTCCCCGTTATCGTGAGCGCAGGTAAAAACACCATGACGCTTGCACGCATGGCGGAACCCAAGTTTGTTGGACACGAGGTTAAATACCCAAAATCGGGCCTCTTTGCCACGGGGTGGGCTTTTTCGATGTCCGAGGCAATCTTTTGCACCGACGCAAATGCCCCATCCAAATCGTATCCTGAAACGATAGATTGAATGCGCATATGGTCCTCTTCACCAAGCATTATGACTACGCGGTTTTCGGGTTCTGACACAATCATGCCGTTTTTTTTGTTGTGCAAGAGTTCTTGGCTTATCAAATGTTGTTCAAACAAAGCGTGACTCATATCCACGGGTAGGCTTGAAACGTGGGTTGAGGCAAAATGTTTTTCACGATTTCGCTTTACAATTGTTTCGGCAACAGAATCAAACGCGCCCTCTGCCCTGGTACGAAACGGGATTGTTTCCAAATTTCGGGCAAGGCGAACCCTGCTGGAAACAACAAAGTTACCTATATCCAGGTTGCGTACACTTGGAACCTCGAACACAGGGTGACGGGTTTGTGTGCCTAGGGCTTCACGGACATAAGGTCCAAAAATATCGTAACAGACCGAGCAACCCATTCGCCAAGTCGCATTAAAGTCATCCAACCCAAAACCACACGACGGACACAGTTGGGCATTTCTATGCCGACGGTTTGCGGATTGAAAAAAATCAATGAGGTCGCCCTTAAAGTCAATAATCACAACCCCATTATAACAATTTACTATTGACATTTCAACAAAAATTGGGTATACTCTGTACAATGAGAGGTTTGTTTTATATTGTTTTGCTATTGTCGACGCTCGGGAGCAGTGCCGTCGTCTTATTTGTGCCAGAGTTTTTGCCTGCCGCACAAGAATACCACAACGGGTTTTCGTTGGTGAGAAACTTTTTCGTAGACATCGTGAACGGTGATTATTCGTTTGGCACCAGTGTCTGGCACTTTTACCAATACGCTATGGTTTTCTTTTTACTGCTTAACATGGGTATGTTGATTTTAATGTTTATGTTCTTTTTGCTCTCCTCGTTCAACCTCTATAACGTTCGTAGATTCTATGGTATCGCGTGGACATTTTTTACCGCGTGCGCGGTTTTGACAGGTATATGGATTTGGAACCACATCCACCACTATGGTTCGAATTTCAGCGATTTTAACCTAAGTGACAATTGGGTCGCATTAATCCCCGCGGGACTTGCACTTTTGAACGTCGCTATTGCTATTGTGTTTGGGATTCTTGACTTTCGTGGTCGTCGTCCTCGTGACCATTAATCTCCTTGCCTTTTTTAAGACGGCTTAAAACAACTTCTTGCTTAACATCTACCCCTGCGATATTGTCAATGCTTTGTAAAAGCCTATCAATAAGCATATTAATCCTATCCCCTTTTTCTTCGGGTGATAGGTTTTCCCAACCCTGCCAAATGTCACGGAATTTGCGCCTTAGAACAAACCAAGTAACATCCCACATTACGGAAATTAAAAACGAGAACCCGACAACAAATACACCTATCATCAAAAAGACGTTTCCAGCCGTGTGTTGTGTCGTAGCAACCGCTATGATAACAAAAACCGCGTTGACAATCTTCATCGCCCATTTACTGTATCTAAACGCAAAAAGGGTTCGCCTCTTTATAATTTTTGCTTCAGCCAATTTGTTTAAGGTCGACATCTTTACAACGAAGAAAATGATATAAAGTATCGTGATGCCGAACATGCTCCAGTTAAGCCACAATACCCCTACATCGAAAATCAACAAAAGCACCACATACAAAATGTATATGGTCGCCATGAACAAACTCCCGATGTCCGAGATTGTGTCAAAAATCCGTGCGGCCTTTGCCTTTTTCTTTTTTAACATCGCCACTGGCATTATTATATACTATATCCAAAACTTTGCCAAGTGTTGCAACGTATTCATTTTTTCCGCCTGTATTTATTGTAAAAAACATGACAACCGAAAAGAACCCAAGCGCAAAATTCAACCAGACACATGATAAAATAAATAGAGCAATAAACACCGTGTTTGAAACCCAGTGCATGACCTTTATTACTCGGTTTGACGCGTAGAGTTCGACAATCTTGCCGCCGTCCAATGGGTAAATTGGCAACAAATTTAACAAAGCCACAAACGTGTTCGCCATGATAAACAATGATAGCGTGTTAAAAAACTCTGGCACCAGCCAAAGAATCGCCCCGCAAATAACCCCGAGTATCATATTCCCCATTGCGCCCGCGAACAAAATCGTGACTTGGGATTTTTTGTTTAGAAACACACAATCGAGTTCCAAACTCGCCCCAAACGGTAGGAGTGAAATTTTGTTGGCTTTCACACCATAATGCCTGGCAACCAAAGCGTGAGAGAACTCGTGCACCAGTACGGCGGTGATGCTCGCCAAGATATAAATGACAAAACCTTGCCACACCGCCAAGATAATTATTAATAAAAACAATGGGTGAAACGAAACTCTCACAACTATATTTATTAAAAATATTTTTATATTATTTCTTGTCTTATAATTTTTCGATGTATTTCTTGGCATGTCTTTGAAAAGTTTCAACATTCCAATTTGTACCGCTTATAAGTCGTATTTTTTCACTTGCAGAAAGTGTCGGGTTATCTTTTACAAACAATGTTGCATTGTATGCACACAACAAATCTCCCGCAAGTTCCAATAAGACCCGTGACTCTGTTTTGTCGGCTGTACAAAGCGACCCTAAACGGCGTCGGTAAATATAATTTTTTCCGCTGTCCATGAAAAAAGTCTTGCAAACCGCAAATAGGCGTGCCATGAACTCGCCGTCCTCGTGCATGTGGCAGTCCTCTAAAAACCTTAATTTGTGTTTTTCGATTACCTCGCGCCTAACACAAAGCCTCCAAACACAACCCCAAACTTCACCACGCTCTCGCGCCAAATCAAGGTCGGAAAAGAAATCTTCTTTTTTGTTTTCGGGGTAATACTTATCAAAAAAATCTGGGTCATTGATTGTTTTAAGTTCTGGGTCAACGATTTGGTTTTTGTGACCAGAAAAAATCATGTCAATTGTTTTGTTGCTGTCAAGAATTTCAAAAAACCTTGCCAACCAATCCGCCGTGACAATATCGTCACTGTCGCAAAAACAGATATACTCGCCCACCGCGACATCGAGCCCAACATTTCGTGCTTTCGATTGACCATTGTTTTTGGTTGTAATAACACGGATGTTTTTATTTCTAGATTTATAGTATTTAAGAATTTGCGGGCATTTGTCGGTGCTCCCGTCATCAACACAAATCAGTTCAAAGTCCTGAAACTTGCCACCCAATATACTGTCGATACACTGTTCAAGATATTTCTCGGTATTATAGATGGGAATGATGACACTAAATTTCATGTTTTACCTCAGTTAAGTTTAACGATTCTTTTAATCAAATCCTTTTTCTTTAAAAGGTTTCCTGCACCGTTGATAATTGTAATACGCTCGCCATGGTGTACTTTTACGACTTGGTGTTTGTTAAGCAAACTGCGTTTTGCATCCTCAAAGTCCGTCAAATCAAACAAGGTTCCCCCGTCGATGATTTCACCGCGCTGGATAACGTTCATGTCTGCGTACCCGCCAACGACTACGATTGACAAAACTTTGGCATCCATAGAGATATCATAATCCGTAACAAACAAACTGGCTATTGTACACGGTATGAACTCGGCATCCGCGACACCTGCGGTATAAATCGCGGTCTTGTAATCGTCCAACGCGTCCAACGCCAAACTTGACGGTATACAAACGATAAACCTTGCAAGAACCCTAAGTTTTCTTACGCACGAAGCCAAAAATACAGATGCATCCCCCACGTCGTGTACACAACCAAAGCGGATGACTTCATGAATTGTGGTGTCGAGGGAATCTTTGTAACGCTCGCAATCGTTTCCGCACGCAATAATTTTACCATCTTTTTTTGCAACCAAAGAAAGTTCGTTCAAGACGATTCCTTGACCTGCTTTGTAAATAACGGTGCGCTCGCCGCCTATGAATATTGCGAAATCCATATTATATTGTACCGCCTTACAAAAATGTTGTCAAATCACTTGCGTTATTTAATTGATATATATTATACTTAAGCCATGAAACAACTTGAAGAATTTCTGCAAAGGAAAATCAGGATTGTCCAGGCGGGCCCAACAAAGTTCGCAATCTCTTTCCCAATGTACAAAGTGGAAGGCGGATTGTACGAAATCTTTTTGGTCGCCGACAACGGAAAGTTCTACCTAAGTGATGAAGGTGCAACGTACGCTGCTCTGGACAAGATTTTCGAAATGAAGGAGCCTGATGTCATCAAAAACCTTGTTGCTATCCTTAAGCAATATGGTTGCCGAAAACATCCTGCATCAAACGCTTTCATCGTCGAGTGTACCCCCCAGGACATTCACATCCGATTAAGCCACCTAGTACAGGCAATCAGTTTTATGTTGAACATGAAGATTTTTTATGTTTGAAAATAAAACATGACTGTCCTACTGGCCGAACAACTTTTGGGTTGATATTTTTTAATGTGTCTGTTATACTCTGTTAATCACGGAGGGGTGTCAGAGTGGTCTAACGTGCATCCTTGGAAAGGATGTGTGCTTCACGGCACCGCAGGTTCGAATCCTGTCCCCTCTGCCAGCCTCGATAAGAGTAGAACCAACGGCGCAAGCCGTTTTTTCTACGATTTGGTCAGTATATTGTTTCGTTGTCGGCTCGGTGTCCTTGTTGTTGCCAACACTAAAATACAATACAATTTGGTCGTCATAAACATATGCCGAGTTGACAACATTTTCAATCATTCGCTTTTGAAATGCCTTGTCCTCTGCGTTGCCGTCCAAAAATTCGCTGATAAAGTTTGCAATATCTCGGCGCGTGATTGGTAAACTTTGTTCAAGTCGCATTTGTGATATTTGCAATTCAAGCGCGGTCACAAGTTTTGACATGTCGTTTATCTTGTGGTCTAGTGCCCTTTTTGTTGCCACGTTCTCGGTCATTATCATTGTATCAAGTGCGCTATCAATTTGTTTCTTTGTTTGCACAATTTTAGCCTCGATTGCCTTGACCTCGCTTTCACTTGTGCGCCGTTCTTGATAGTCAATCAAATCGTCAACCACTCGGTTAATGCGCCGAGGATCGCGAAAAAACTTTGTAATCTCGTCCATGACCCATTGTTCAATGTGGTGCTTGTCCTCGCGGTTTTTCTTGCATTTGCCTTTCTTAACATTTTTGCAAGTGTAATATTTGTATGTGTTCCCAAGTCGGTTGACACCACCGTCCGCAACAAATTGCTCGCCACAATATCCGCAAAACATTCGGCTACTAAGTGGGTATGGCTCGCGCACCACATTCGACTTTTTGAAATACTCGTTCTTTCTAAGCAAGGCTTGACACCTGTCAAAAGTCAATCGGTCTATGATTTGTGGGTACATGTTTTCACACCTGCGCCCACCAAAATCAAAGTCCCCTGTGTATTTTTCGTTCTTTAACATCAAGTCAAATGTTTTGCCTTTGAACTCTTTGTCTTTGTATCTCTTGCCGTCCTTGTTCAATTCATGCGCGATTTGGTCTTTTGATTTTCCGCTTGCGTACTCTTTGAAAACTATCCGCACTATCTCGGCTTGTTCCTCGTCAATGTCAACGTACTTGATATATTTATCGTTCTTGCCTGCGATTGGCTCTTTGCGAACTTTGTACCCATATATCAAAGTGCCACCGCAAAATGTGCCGTTTGATACACTCGTATCAATGCCGTGTATAACTCGCCTTGACAGGTCGCGGCTGAATTTTTCATCTCGCCATTCAAGTATCATTTCGTACAACTCGCCACCCTCGTCGTTTGCTATGTTTTCCGTTGCAGATAAAACCTTAACCCCGTATTTTTCCAACTCTGACTTAAACAAAACGCTCTCCGCTCGGTTTCTTGCAAATCTGTTCAATGCGTACACAATGATATATTGAAACGTGCCACTCTCGGCAAGTGCCAACATTTTGTGCAAGTCCTTTCGTTTGCTCGTATCTTTGCTTGCGGACTTTCCTTTGTCGCCGTCAAAGATTTTGACGACATTCAAACCTTGCTTTCTCGCATAGTCCATACAAAGTTGTATCTGCGTTTCAATGGTTTGTTCGTTTTGTCCGTGACTTGAATAGCGCGGATAGATAACCGCATTGTTCCTTGCCTCCATTGTTGTGATGTTGTTCATGTGCTTTGCACCTCCTTAATTTTTGTGACCGACTGGCTGACCACCTCGCGGTCTTAGCGAACAGACCGCACAACCGAGCCACCTGTCAAGAGTAGATGTCGGCTTGTCCGAAGACTCTTGATAGCGTGGCTCGAGTTGTGCTACCATAATTTGCTAAACCGCAAGGTAGTCACGTTCATTTTCTTTTGTTTATTAGTAGGTCATGCCACGATCCAAAACTGAGGGGTCACGACAAAAGAGTTGACATTTCGCATGGAATGTGTATACTTTTTAATATCCTCGTTTGCCCTTGAAAGGCTGAAAGGCTGAAAGGCTGAAAGGCTGAAAGGCTGAAAGGCTGAAAGGCTGAAAGGCTGAAAAAGGGGAAAAGCACGAGGTTTTTTAATGCAAACTTTTTGGTTGGGAAATCTCGTAGTAAAAAAGGAGGTTTCTTGATGTCAAAAAAATTGAAAATCATTGTTGCCAGTTGCACCGCCGTGTTGCTTGTCGGTGGGACGATACTTGGTCTGTGGCTTGGTGGTGTTTTTGGTAGGAGTGGCACGCCTGCGTGGCTTGTGCAAGCACGAGCAAATCTGGCAGAGGCACGTTTTATGCCCAATGCTGAAGACGTTTTACCACAGTCACTGCAAAATACAAGCGACAACAAAAATGGGGTGTCGCAAGCAAGTTTTAATAAAGATTTCAAAATGGGGCGAGTGGCGGAATCTCAAAACATGGTTGATATGAATGATTTTATCCCTGCACATCTTGACATGGCATGGATATTGGACGTTTTTGACAATCAACGGCGTTTTCTTGAATCGAAAAGAAACGATTTGATTTTACAAGTCAATCTTTTTGAAATACAACACGAAAACGTTTGGAATAATTTTGTGTTTAATAGTCAACTTGTGACTGTATCTGGATTAGTAGATACGCATGGAGAAATGCGGATAAAAATTGTAAATGGGGAAAATTATCAAACATTTGCATTTGAAAGGACATTTTATAATTCATCGCAACCACACCAGCATTTGCATACTTATCGGCGTACGGCAACGATATTTGATAATGGGATGACCGAAATGGTTAGTATAGGTTTTCGCACAGGCAGTGGTGATGGCTCTCAAGCATCAATTTGGTCTACTAATATGCTCTCACGATTTAACGACAATGATAGGAATTTTGAATTATTCCATACAAGTTATCTTGTCGAAGCAAATTATCAATCTACAAGAACGCCGTTGTTTAGATATATGAATTTTTCGGAAGATTATGGTGTAAGACAAGGTTCATTAATACAATACAATGATAGTCATTTATTAAATGGTGCTTTTGTTGGCGATGATGTTTCAACTACTCTGCAACTATTAATTGATTCAAGTTGGGGTGGTTCAACAGCCACTGCTATTATCCAAGACGGAGTATATCTAAATTTTAGAAGAGGTGGATATGGTCACTCCTTGAGTATCTGCTTGACGGCAATAGATGGCATTGTTTCGCTATATTCAAATTTAACGTCGCCCGAGCCATTTTGGACTAGGCTTGCGACTTCAATAATGTTTGATTCTAGCAACGAAATATATTATTTGTCTGCACTAGATTTTAATATTGATTTTGCGGATATACGCCGTATCCAAAGTGGAAATTCCCCAACATCAGGTGCACCTCTATGGGATTTTATAGAACAACCAAATGGTGTAATCAGCTTGAATTTTAACCCTGACGAGCCAACACAGTGGGCAGACATATTGTCAAGATTGGATAGCCGATTAACAATTGCAGTCGACTTTGATTTTGACAACCGTCGTGTAAAAATCAACGAAATGTTTGACAATTCCAATGTCCCATTGGACGAGGTTAAAGATTTGCCTATCACAAGTAAAAACGCACAATATTTTGTATCTGCTATGACCTCACATATAAAGGCACACATCGGCAATTTCTTTAACTGAAATTATTAAACAATAACCAACGAAACACCGCCGACAAATAAGGGGGTGTTTTTTGTTCCAAACAATTTTCATTTACCGAGTACCACCATAACGTGACCCATTTTGCAAATGCAATTTGGGTCATTTTTTAAGGGGGTATATTTTGAAAGTTACATATCAATTTGTAACTGGCGAAAAACAAGAGATAGAAATTGACGAAAGAACATACCAAGAGATAAAGGAACTTGACCGACAAGAATACAACAACAACCAAAGGGAACGCAGACGGCATTGTTCCGCTGACCGATTACGTGACGAATTTGATTTTGAATTACAAGACACCGCCGATACCTTAGACGAGTTTTTGCAATACGATACGTGGCAGAGATATTTACAACAATTAAATGACCGACAAAAAGACCTTGTACGCAGGGTCTTTTTTAATGGCGAAAAAATCACGGATATTGCGCGCGATCTTGGCAAGTCATTTAACACAATCAAAGAGAGTTTAGAGGGTGCAATAAAAAAGATTAAAAAACTTTTGGACTGACCCCTCAGTTTTGCGGTCTGTCGTGACCTACTGTTATGGAGGTACAAAAAAATGTAACAACCGAAAAACAACTTGTCCAATGTGGGGTCACGGCTATGCGAACACCTGACAAAAAGTTTTTGCCGTCTTCCCCGATGTTTATGTTCGCTGAACATCTTGAACAAAACGGACTGACACAATTTGAAAATCAAGCCTGCGCCAATGTATCGGGATTCTTCGCCGACAAGCGCAAAGAACAAAATCACAAAAAGGGGGTCATTGAAAATGGTAACTAGGACATATCGGGTCGAGTGCAATCACGGCAGTAAATATTTTTGCGACATTCAAAAAGCATTTATTTATTTCCAATACAAAAAAGCACAAGGTCACGCAGTCGAGGCATGGGTCATTACAACCGAGCGCACAAAAAGACTTTATTCAAAAACGCAAGAGTTAATCGACTACGCGCCCAAAAGATAAAGGTTTACGGCGGTGTACGTTAAACCGCCTACCATAGCCAACTGACTTGGGTCGACACTTGTCACACGGCTAAATCTAAAAAAAGGGGGAAAAGCAAATGGAAACTGCAATCAAAATTCTTCGCACTAAGTACAACAAGAAAGACGGAACGCAGGGCGAGGCATTGACATTGGAATTTGCAAACGGAAAACAAATGCGCGTTTTCGAGGACAAATGGAACTATCGTATTGTGGACTTTTTGAACGACTTGCTTGACGGAAAAGCAAATGCCTAAGACACCGCAAACCGCCAAGACTGCTACACCAAAGCCCACACAAACGGTTATGCTACAAGTACCACAGGCGGCCGCGCAACCTGCGCCGCCGAGATCTGAAAGACCGCCGTTTGTGCCGTACAATACCGAGCAGAAAAAAGAATATGCAAAGCAATTTTCGCCAGAGCAAATTGCGTCTTACCACAAAGGTAGGCAGAGCGCATATCAACACTCGGCAAATATGGCAAATCGTGAAGCAAAGTTTATCCGCGAAAACAAAGACAACTAAAAATCTACAAAAGTAATTTTTATTAACGGCGGTTGCCGTTAGCAAGTTAAGAACTTGCAGGGGGTGGGTGGTAAATCTTATATGCCACCCTTTAACCCTAAAAAGGAGATGTTACATGAAAAGACTTAAATTCTCTCTAATCGTACTGACCGTATTTCTGACACTCGGAATATTCGGCTTTATGATTTACTCTACTGTGCGGACGATTCAAGGCTTTGGGAACGACCCAACGCGCGAATACCGCACACAGTTAGAAAACCGCACAAATGAAAACGAGGCATTGAACATTTTAATCGCGCACTACCGCAACAGGGTCGCGGAACTTACCAATCAAATTGCAGACACAAAATATGACTTTGATAATCAAATTGCAACCATGATCGCCAACAAGGAAACGGCGCGCGCGAATTTTGAAAACACAATCGCAGGGCTTGAAAACGAATTGACCCAAGCAAATATAAACATTGAAAATCTGACCGCTGATGTATCAAGTTTAACAAATCAACTTGCGTTTACAAGTAACGAATTAACAAACATGACAAATCTAAACGCAGGACTTAACGGAAATGTCCAATCACTTCAAAATGTTATAACAGGCTTGCAAGTGGTAATCGCAAGCCACGAACTGACCCAAGCCCAAGGCGCAATTATTGTTGACGGACTGCAAACCCAAGTTGGAATCTTGACCGCGCAAGTGGTAAATGTCAAAGCACTTAACGCAAACTTTGCAACCCAAATCGCAGGGCTTAATACATTGGTCGGAACTTTGGAACTTGTAATTGAAAACGGCTTGGCAAGTGACGAACATGTCGCAACACTCACGGCGCAAGTAAATAATCTAAATGCGCAACTTGTAATCTTGAATGGGCAAATCGAACTTAACGACCAAACGATTGGTAACTTGGAAAGCCAAATCAGCGCGCTTAATGTGACGATTGCGGAACTGTATGAACTTGCCACGCAATCGGGCGCGAGTGAGAGCCAACAACAAGCCATGATTAACAACCTTACGAGCCAAGTTGAAAATCTGACTGCGCAACTTTACTCGGTCACAAATCAAAACAATTCACTTAATAATCAAATTGTGAGCCTTAACCAAACAATAGCAAATCTTGAAAACCAAGCGTACACCGATAGCAATTT
>WQSK01000028.1 GCA_009787915.1 Bacillota bacterium | reverse complement strand
CCCCGCCATATCGGTGAACTTGAACGCGAGTGCCAACATTATGACAAAGACGATAATTCTGAATATTTGTTCAGCAAGTTCGGTTGCCCCCAAAAGGAAATATCTACGTTCCCCCCACCAAACGGCGCGGATTACGGCGTAGACACTCGCTGCAATAACAGAGGGTAATAACACAATCAGAATCAATATGACCCTCTCGTCCGTGAACAAGAATCCAAAGAAGTGGCTGAAGATTAAAACTATGGCACAGGCGATGACGCTTGTTATTATTCCTATAACCAAACCTGCGGGCACGACACCTCCGTGCTGTTTAGTAGCAACACGTTTTGATATAGCAAGGGGAAGCCCCGATGACACAAGGGTCAACAGCACCATAAAAAACGCCATAGCGATTTGGTAAACGCCAAGCATCTCGGCACCAAGTACGCGCGACAAGAATATACGAAAGAAAAAGCCAATTGCACGGGTGGCTGCGGCAAATATTGTTATCAGCAAAACCGAAGATGCAAAAGTGTTGGCGTTTAAATTTAGTTTTCGCATATCAATTGGTATGCTTGTAAAAATTAAACTTGCGGGAAACACACTTTTGGATATTGCAAAGACAACCCACGTGGCACCTTGCCAGATTTTGGTGCAAAACAACGTGTGTTCAGAGGACGAACTTTTGCGCCTCCCAGAGATTGTCGTTGACGTTCAAATTAAAAATATGATATCATCATCAGTATGAATCAAGATGTTGTATTGGAGTTTATCAGACAGGTATTTAAAAAAGAAGAAGAGGCTCGGCGCAACGCCAAAGATGTTTATCTTGGAGGCAATTGTGGCAATCTTTTTCGATTGCTTAAAAGTGAATTCCCAGAGGCTATTGCGTATCATGTCAAATTCAAACGAGGTCATATTGTTACTTTAATCCAAGATAAATTTTATGATATAAATGGGGTCTTTGACCCAAACGAAATATTAGGTTACGAGTGGCAGGAATATATGTCAGAGGCAACAGAGTATGACATAGTGCGGTGCTCTGACAACTACGGGAAACCAGGTTTCCGCGGATACGTTGAGCCGACACCAACTCGTGCTGAAAAATTAAAAAGATTTTTTGCCTCAGTCAAACAAAATGTTCAGAATATTTTTAATGTTGAGTAAACTCGGATTGCTCGGGCGTCCAACGCGGGGTGCAGGCTATTACGAGTTCACACTTCGCGTCCCAAAAATATTTGTCGCCCACCTCAATGTAAACGATATCACCTTTTTGAAACGAAAAAGTTTGCCCATCGCTCTTTGTAATTTTGCCACCGCCTTTGGTTACAAGGCACGCCTCCTTGACTTTGGTGTTTGTTCTAAAACCACTGGCGGGGTGTCTGACGCAAAGTTTCACCGCCGCCATGTTCATTTCTTCCCAGTGGGTTGGGTATTCTGTCACGGTGCAAATCACATCGCCTTTGTTCGTGGTTTCGCTTAGATTGGAAATTTTCATAGGTCTAATTCTTTGCTTATTTCGTAATCTTTAAAGATTTCCATTTGTGCTTCCAAAGAAGCGATTTGTTTCGCCAAGATACTTTGTGCGTGCGTGATATCCAACCCATCAAATTTGTCAAGCGCCTTAAACTGGGCATCTTTTGGTTGACCCTCGAGGGTTCCAACCAGTTCCAAAATTTCGTTTGCCGTGCTCATAATCTTAATTAAACAAAAAATTGAAACTATGTCAAATCATTTGAATTAAAAACAATTTTCAATATGGTCGATTTCACCGTTTGTGACTTCGATAATATCGAGGCTTGTATAAACCTCGTCGTACAACTTGTTTGATGTCAAAAAGTGTGTTGCTATTTTCCGTATGTTTTTTTGTTTTGTAAAACCAACAGACTCTGCCCCCGAACCGTATGTATCGGTGTTGCGGGATTTGACCTCTATGAAATGGATGACGTCGTTTTTAAGGGCAACAATATCGATTTCACCGCCCTGAAAGTTTTTACTTATACAATAATTGCGCGCCAAAATTGTAAAGCCGTTTTTTATCAAAAAATCGGTGGCAAGGTCCTCGCCAGTGTTGCCTTTTGTGCGCGTGTTCATGTCAACCGCGGTCTGTGATACCTGCGTCGGTCATGGTCATATGCTTTCCATCTTTTCTGCCGAAAAGTCCTTTGCCTTCATCCAATCGCTTTTGCCATTTTTCGTGGGCTGCTTTTATTCGCCCCTCACCAAAATCGTCCGCTGTCAAAGTAACCCGCTTTTGCTCGCGAGTTTCTTCGTCATTTTTAATACCATTAAACATGGTGTTAGTATAAATGGTGGTTGCAGGGATTTGCAATACTAAAATGATAAAAACTACACTTGTGGTGTAAGTTTGTTGACACCACTATATATGGTGGTGTACTATGGAGGCACTTTGGAGGGAAAAATGAAGATTGATTTGAAAAAAGTTGTTACTTTTATGCAAGAGAACGCATTTTGTTTTGCAACAACAGACGAAAACGGAAACCCAAGGGTTCGTCCATTTTGTACTTGTATGGAGCATGAAAACAAGTTGTACATTATCATGTCCGAAACAATGCACCCTGACCAAAAAGATATTCGCCCAGTTTGGAAGCAGGTTATGGCAAATCCAAACATTGCAATTTGTGCGTGGGATAAAACAAAAAAGTGGCTGAGAATTACAGGTGTTGTTAAAGAGGACACAAGTGTTGAACTTAAAAGAAAGATGATTGGTGACAACCGAATTATGGATGATTTCACTACAAATGATGATGACGAGTTTCAAAGGATATTTCTTGTTGCCAACATGAAAATCGAGTTGCGCGGAAATTGCGCCGAATGTTGTGCGGGAGGCAATGGTTTTTGCACTCATGACAATTGTAAGAGGCAAAGAATGTTTTTTAATTAATAAAACTATTTTTTGCGCATAATAAAACCATGTTTGATTTTTCGGATTTGCCCGTACCATTGTGGCAGTGGATTGTGAGCCAAGTCATCGGCGTCATCGCCCTTGTTTTTGTCGTTTTGGGTTTCCAGATGAAAAAGAAGCCCCTTATGCTGGTGTGCCTTGCAATTTCTAACGTCCTGAGCGCGGTAATGCAAGGTTTCCTCGGCAACTTTATCATGGCAGGGATTGCAGGCGTTGTTGTGTTCCGATTGTTGGCATATGCGTGGCTTCATAACAGGCGAGAGCAAAGCAAACAAGGCGCAAAAAACTACAGTGCTCGTGAAAAAACCGTTAAGCCAATCCCCCTTTGGTTTGATATTTCGATACTTGTTGTTGCATTGGCACTTAACATACCCGTGGCGATTTTTACGGCGACATGGTGGTTTGATTGGGTGTTCTTTGGGGTGACTATGGCGGCGACGTTTGCGCAATGGACGCCATACCCGCACGTGGTGAGGCTCGCTGCCGTCATCCCAACAATCATGGTTTTGATTGCGGCGATTTTTTTCACAAACTTTATATCGCTTATAACCGAAATTTTTGCTCTTGTTTCAATCGGGGTTTTCTATGTTCGGTACTTTGTGAAAAAGTCCAAAAACAAGTACGCCCACAAACCTTTGGCCACAGACCGCGATTGCGTCAACGCGATTCGGACCCAACACTGAGGGCGAACTGGGTTTTTAACGTTGCTTTTTAATCTCCCAAGCCTTGAACCCGTGGATTTTGCGCTCGCTTTCAGGCTGTGGTATGCGCCATTTTGGGGTATAGTTTCGGTCAAGGCGTTCTTCGTATTTCGCGGCAGGGTATCTTTTGCCCTCGAATTGGAGCGTTGTGTTAGAATCAAAAAAGTCGCGGTCGATAATCTCGCGGTCGTTTAACTTGACGCCTGTCATGCCAACGAATCTACAGTTGTCAAAACTTTTTCGCTTGCTGATTCGGACTGCGCGGTTGTAAAAAAATCTCCACATGAAAAACAGCGGGGTCAAAGGAGGAATTATTAGCCAGAATTTAATCTTCATCGGTGTGACACACGCCCAATACATATAAGAGTACGGCTTTATTTTTTTGTGGACCGAACGGGCTTCTTGCATCGTGTCGCCCAACCCGTCAACTGGGAAGATATCGACGAAAACACCAATCTTGCCCGCGTTCGTCCAATTTTCCTTCACAAGGGTTTTGTCATCGCAATATTTGGCGAACATATATTTAAACTTCTTATTAAGTTCATTACACCAAAGCGTGTTTTTAAGTTCACCCCTGCGTGCGATTTCAATTAACTTGTTGTAATCTTCGCGTGGCATTCCAATATCAATGTCATCATCCCACGGGATAAAGCCCTTATACATCGCCGCCCCCAAAAGGGTCCCGCCCCAAAGCCAGTAACGAAGATTGTGCTTTTCCAACACCTCTTTAAGTTCGACAAGGAGGTTATTCATAATAGGTTGTAACTCTTTGCGGTCAAGACGCCTAACTTTCACGATTTTTTCTTTCGATTTCATGAACTATAATAGCCCACAAAAACGACTGTTGTCAATCCACAATCCGTGTGATATACTTGTTGTTGATGAGCGAGAAGGAAACGCAAGAAAAAGAAACCGAGTGTCAAGTCGAGTCAACGACGCAGAGTATTGTGTCTAAGGCTCAGGAGTTGGAGAAGTTTAAATCCGAGCCAAAGCCAAAACGTCGGTGGAAAAAGATTGTGTTTTGGACAATCTTTATTGTTGTCAACGCAGGTGCCATTACGTTTACGATGCTCTCGGACTTTTTAGGCGGGGGCGACAACATTTATACGTCGGCTATGGGAGAGTTGCTTTCGCAAAACTGGTGGTGGTTTTTGATTGCCATTGCTTCGATGTTTCTTTGGTTTCTTTGCATGACGCTTTCGTTTTGTGTGACAACAAAATTCTTCACGGGGAAACCAAGGTTGGCTTTAAGTGCCTCCACAATAATGATTGGGCAATTTTATTCAAAGGTTACACCCTTGGGTGCGGGAGCCCAGCCTTTTCAGGTGCACCATATGCAAAGGAAAAAAATCGAGGATGGACCCGCGATAACTTTGCCGATTATGGAGTACGCAGTCAGCCAATTTGCGTTTGCGCTGATATCCGTTATTGCGATTATTTTGAATGCCACGAATGTATTTGGTTCTACGATAACCATGAACATTGGAATCTATATTGCGGCGGCCATTGGAGTTGCGCTTAATGCAGGGTTGCCACTCCTGATTATCATATCTATGTTTTCCAAAAAAGCCTGTAGCGGAATCACACGTTTTGTTGCAAGGACCGCAAAGTTTTTGCGCCTTACAAAAGACCCAGACCGTATGTACGACCGTGTGATGATAAAACTGGAAAAAAACAGCGAGTGTCTTAAGTTGCTTATCAAGAGAAAGCGTTTGATACTTTGCTTTTTGTTGTCGATTGGGTCGAAACTCGCACTCGCGTCCGTTGGGTTTTTTGTCCTAAAAGCATTTGGCTTTCAAGCCGAGCACAGTTGGGGTTGGGCAGAGATTGTTGTACTTAACCTCCTTATAACAAACGCGGTTTCGTTCATCCCGACACCTGGGAACTCTGGGGCTATTGATTTGTCGTTTTATTGGGTCTATAGTGTAGCCCTCTTGGCAACGACGGGTGTGGCTTCGGGGGCGTTGGCGACACTTATCTGGCGTATCATTGTGTTCTATATACCTATTGTGATTGGCTTTACACATATCATGATAATTAACCACAGGTTTAAAAGAAAAGAACTTATCTCAAACCGTTCACCCGAAGGAACTCTTGTTTGAATTTTTCTTTGTCGTTTGCCAAAGCAACAAACTCTTTTCTGAATTCGTCAAGTTCATCGGTCTTGAAATAAAACTTGCCGTCGATATAACCGCTTGGGCTGAACTTTTCGATGACGTGCAGGCGGGCATCTTCAATCTTTTCATCCAAAGAATATTCGGGAAACATCTTGAGCCGCAAAGAGTATTGAACCCTAAGGGCCTCGTCCAAATCCATCCACCCGAGCCTGTCCGCCGTGGAAACAATTTTGCCGTAAATAGTTCGAGGGTCACCGTCTTTTGATGCGCGGTGGTCCTCGATTGCTTCGGCGATTGTTTTAATTTGGGTTTTGTCAAAAAACTTTGTAATCTCTTTGTCTTCAAGAAACATTTGGGCGCTTCGTTTCTCGTGGTCTTTTTTACCGCCGATTAAACCGATGTCGTGAAAAGCACCGATAACAAAAACCATATCCATGTTGATTGGTTCGGACTCGACGGTTTTTGCGAAATCAAAACTTTTTTGGATGACACGCTTTACATGGTCGCCGTACAGTTTGCCGATTTTGTCGCAATAAAAAGGGTAGATTGTTTTGTTGAAATACTCGGTAATTTCCTTGGTCATGTTTTTAGTATAAAACTTAAAATCTTTTCTTGCAAGTCCGTAAATCATGTGATATATTGTGTGCTATGGAGAGTTGGGTGAGTTGGTCGCTAGGGAACGCAAGTGACGCCGACCAACAACGAAGATTCTCTGTATCCGTGGAGAGTTGGGTGAGTTGGTCGAAACCAGGTCACTGCTAATGACCCGAACCCCACAAGGGTTCCGCGAGTTCGAATCTCGCACTCTCCGCCATCATCGTTCTAATCTGAACTCGTGGCTCATTTTGGGACATTGACAATCAAACGATTCGGATTTGTTGAATTTCCCCCTGACCGAAAGGGCAGGCACGCGCGAAAATACTTGACTTGTTCAGTGGATTCTAATATGCAGATAAATTTTGTCGGCAACAATTGAACAATTAGATGTGCATTTCACCATCTTTGTTCAAGCCATCTATTAAGTCTTCTGTAAAAATCTCGCTATTTTCATCTAAATAATCCCCGCATTGGCTCATAAAGCCCTTTGTCGCGTTAAATGATGATGCCCTTTCACTGCGCATGCTTACACAAGCAAGTTTGTAACCCCTTGGAGCATTGTTTATCGGGCACTTACATTTAATTTTTTCACACGCTCCAAGGTCTTGCTCCTGTATGAAACGCGCATGTCCTGTTTTGTCAATACCTTCAAGTGGGCATTTGAAAGGGTGATAAGAGTTTAAATAATTTGTCATATCGTGATGATACCACAAAACTCAGCTTTTGTCAACCCCCAATGTTGGTCGAAACCAGGTCACTGCTAATGACCCGAACCCCACAAGGGTTCCGCGAGTTCGAATCTCGCACTCTCCGCCAAAAACTCTTATTCAATTATTTCAAACTGTGCTATCTCAAAAAGCGGTGATGGTGATGCGAGGGTATTTGGTGCGTGGCGTGAAAACTCTGTGATGATTGTTGGGCGGGGGTTGTTTAATCGGTTGTCGTCGGGGAAAACTTCTTGGCGGTTTACAATGCCGCTTCTAAGTCCGCCGATGCCAAGGTTCGCTGCGCTGCGTCGTGCGACGTGTTGGTGTCTTGGGAAACTTCTTACTACTTCGGCGTGGACAAAGAGGTCTTTCCAAAAATCAATAAATAGATTCACGTTTTCTGCCACAAGTTCGCGGGCGAAGTTCATTTGAACCCTTAGATATTCATTTACGTCTACATTCGGCGGGGCGTTTTGACGGAGGAACCATGGCAAGTCGTGGTTGAGGATTCGGTCAATGTCGAACGTATCGCGGTTCACCGTGCCGTCAGGGTTTCTTGGAAATCCCGAGAGCCCATCTCTAAAGGCGTTTGCCATACCTGTTTCGCCGATAATGACCGACAAGTCAAATGCGTGTAGGTGCGAGCGCAAAAACATAAACCCATGTCTGTCCAACTCATTATTTACGTTGCCTTTGCGCCGGTTGATGTCGACCTCTTGCTGGTCGCGGCCGACAGAACTGTCTTGAATTACTGAAATTATCGGGGCGAATTCATCAAAGTTTTCTTGACCTTGTTCATCAAATGCGAATTTATTATGAATAAATTGTGCGTCATGATTCATGTACAAATCCCTGACCATGAAGTAACCAGAATCATCCCCAAACTCCTCGAGCACCGCTTGGCGTGCAATTTCTGAACTCTCGGGGTTTGAAAATATCGCAATCAGTTGTTCGTTAAGCGTTTCAATACCATAGATTGAGTTCGGCATCATAAGACCAACACCCATTCTGTCGATACGCGCAACCTTTCCCCAGTTACCGCGGGAGCCTTCGTGGCTGGAAACGCGGTCAACAACATATGTCAGGTCTTGGTGCTCGCGTTGTTCTTGAGCCCGTCTTTCGAGAATTTTGTTTTGAATCTCGAAAGCCTGCGCCATACCCCCCCCCGAATTTTCTGTCCACTCTGCGTTGAACCAATCGATTGGATTGCTCCCAAACAAGTTTGGGTCAATGTCGATATCGGATTTAATATGCTCGCGAGAAACCGAAGTCAGAAACAAAGACAAGAGTCCAAGACCAACCACTTGCAACCCAGGTTTAATAGTTGTTTTTGTGGTATCTTTTAAATCCTTGAGTTGGCTGGCAAAACTTTTTCGTGTTTCCTCGAAACTATCTCTAAGTTTTTCTTTTATATGTCTAAGGCTTCCTATAACTTGGTTTTTTATTTCTTTGACCTTTTCGATTGCGCGTATCTCGAACGGTGGGATTTCGGTTTCCCAATCATAAATTCTTTGTGCTTCTTCTTTAATCTCTTGAGGCAACCTCTTGCTGTCTATAATCATTTTAAGGGCTTCCAGTTCTTTTCCGTCTTTGAAGATTTTATAAGCACCACAAAAGCTGCGTCGCGCAGTGGATTCTTTTTTCCCAGCAAAAAATTCTCGCGTAAGTTTTTCATCGGAGTGTTTCATTGCCTTGATGTGGTAATAAAAATTTACAAAGTTTTCTTTACCAACTGATTTCAGGATATTGTTCATAAGTATGGACTATAACACAAAATTTCCGCAAAGTCAATATATAGAAATTATGGACATTAACTTCATCGCGGCGGAAATCGCCAAGAATAACAAAGGAGAACAAGAGGCGATTGAGTTCTATTACCGCCTTTTATCAGACACACAAGGTTTGCCGCCAGAGTTTTGCGCAGACATCCGTGAAATCCTCTCTGACGAGATGAACCACAGCAAGGTGCTGTCAGAGTGGGTTACCAAGTTGACGGGTGTAGTTCCTGCAACGACCTGAAAAATTGATAATTTGGGACTTGCATTTTGTACGGGCTTTGTGGGATAATAAAGAATGTTGAAAACGAATCTGAGGAAGGGGCTTGCGGTATTTGCGTGTGTAACTTTGGTTTTGGCGTACCCGCTTGCGCTTGGGTTTTCGGCACTTGCAAACAGAAGCAACCCTCTTATCCCATGGTCTTTTAACCCGCCGTCACAAGCACGCATGGCATTTACTTCAAGGCGCGTAGAAATTCAAAACTATGACCTAAGCCGAGAATCAGAAACTTATGATTTTTTCTTTTCAAGAGAAATCAGTGGCTGGAGTCCAAACATTAACAACCAAACCACAATCGGCGGAGCGGTAAACATCAGCCCAGATAGGTTTAGGTCTTTTATACAAAACACCGATTACATTAATAATAGTACATTGGACTATTGGCGTCCGCCTGTTATCACACAAAACAATACGGTCTTTATGCTCGCGAACAATGCAAACGCATTTGATTCATCGCGTGCACACTTTCAAACAGAGCAGTCATTTGAACTTGAAGCAAACGGCTATTATTTGGTGTCTGTTGAATACATGGCGGTTGGTCCACATGTAGGCGGGGCAGGTGCGTTTGGAACTTTTTCATTGCTTCCGCAAACTATGGGTGGCGAGGACCAAGAACAATCAGGCATGAGAATGACCGAACGCGTATCACACGGTGTCTATCGTGATTTTGTTCCAAGGATACATTTGCCAGCATACGGCGGGTGGCGCGAGGCAAGATTTTTTATAACCACCGATATGTTTAGAAGCCAATCTTTTAAAATGGAACTTGCGCTTGGAAGTACGGTTGCAAGCCAAGGTGTTATCTATTTCCAAAACCCTATGGTAACAAGATTAAGCCGTGAGGTCTTTAACGACCGTTTGGACAGAAACCCATTACCGTCGCTTACGCATGTTCTTGATTTGTCAGAGCACATAAGTGCCGACAGAAAATATGAAGTAAACCATGTACTGGCTAATGCAGGGTTATCCAATGAAGTTAGGGGTTTTGCTTTTGAAAGAAACCGCGTGAACCCAGATTCGCCGACCAATCACGAGCGTGAAAACACATTCTCTAGAACCGCGGTCAGTACATCGGTTTTGCCGACATATCTTAATTTGAACACCCCTGATGACGAGCATTTCAGAATCCACCGCGCATTCGGTACGTCGCCTGGGGATGTTAAGGTGCTTATGGCTTATGATTCGGCTGCGAGTTTGCGTGTGATGCCTGAATCTGGTCAAACTGCTGCACTTACTATTGAAAGACAACTTATATACATGATTACGTTTTATAGTTTGGCACCAAACGACGGTGGGGCGGGGGCGTCTATGCGTGTTAGGGAACACGGTTGGCATGGACGTAACCCGAGCGAGATTTTTGATACTGGTCATGCTCCGTTTGCGTTGTCAAGCGATGATGATACATATAACGGTTGGGTTTTAAACCGATATTTTTTAATCGGCGGTACGCATTATGACGTCGATGTGGATATTGAACTTTGGGTTGGTACTGCCGATAGCAACAGTCACGACTTTGCACTTATTGACGAGTTCCGTATCCAACGTATCTCGCATGCTTACTTTGCCGAGTTTGGTGAAGGTGCAGAAGGTGCCGTTTTCCGTGTTGGTGATGTCGGTCAGCAAACAGAGGAAGAAGGGGATGAAATACCAACACCTGTTATAAACAATCCGTTTTTCAACAACGGTACAATCCGCAGTGTTGACAGACCGTTCCCGCTTGTGGCCCAAGGGTGGGTGCATAATTTTTCTGAAGGCGCAACTGATGAAATCGTACGCAGTGGTATCGTGAGTGCCGACCCAAACCACTGGTCACGTCATTCAGAGCATTATGGTACGGCAATCTCACCTGGGCGCATAGTTGGTTTGGGTCCGAACAACAACGTATTTATGATGCAAAACCGCGGTAACGCGTGGCAGACACTTACAAGTAATTCTATACCGCTTAATGCAAGTTCGGTGAACGTTATTACGTTTAATGTTCAAAGACAATATCTTGCATCAAACGGCTTGGATTTTTCTGTCACAGCGCATGTGCAGAACCAGGTTGTTGCAACCCTTGACCTAAGCCGCCCAGTGCGCGCAAACGGCGGTCACACAACAACAGGTTGGGAAACATTCTCTATTTCAATCCAGGAAGCCGCAATTGCCGCAAATCGCGAGGTTCAACTTAGTTTCAATATGGGTGCGCAAAATCGTCCTGCAAGACCTGGAACCGTGTTTATTGACAACGTTCGTTTTGAACAACGCGGTATCGGCGGAAATGTTGATGCCGACCTTAATGACCCGAGCGGATTCTTTACCCGTGACGAGGTTGACGTTCACAGAAACGGAACAATCTTGCAAATCCAAAATGACTATAATAGAAGTGCGCGTTCGACGGTGAATACTCTTACACAATCTATCGAGCGCGATATGTTTTATAGATACACAATCCGTGTCAGAATCGGTGACCTAAGACCACATCGTATTCACAGAGAGTCTGATATCCAAACCCAAAATCCTAACGATTTTGTTGTTGAAGAAATCGAAGAACGTGATTGGGGTGTGAACTTTACGCTTGAGGGGCTTGAAGGCGGATTTGTTGATTTACAACAAAGCGATATCCTAAATATGCGTGGTATTGATGCAAACCAATCTGTGGCACTTATCTTTTATATAACCCCAGACGATTTGCACGACCTTTCATTGCGTGTAACATTTGGGAATGACTACTATGCGGTTACGGGGAGCGTTTATATATATTCGTTCTTGCTTGAAATAATTGACAGGGAAACATTCGAAAATGCCCGCGAAGAATATTACGACATGGCTCACGTTGTGTTTATCACAGAGTCCCATGTCCCCGAGGAGGACATTACCCCTCCAGGCGAGCGCACACCAATCCAATGGTACGTTATTGTTCCTGCGGTAATTACGGCGGTTGCGATACTTGTTGCCCTTATCGGTTTCCTTGTACG
>WQSK01000027.1 GCA_009787915.1 Bacillota bacterium | reverse complement strand
ACAGGTGTCGTAACCGACAACGCAAAAGAGCCAGGGATATTGTGGTTGACGTGAACAAACTCGACCGAAAAAGACCCGATTTGAACAACACTGCGCGCCTTCACGGCAACAGCCTTCGCCTTGATACCTGGATGCTCGCGCAACTGATTTTCAATCAAAGCCAATGTCATACGGCTCGCATAAACAGGCGCAGGCGCGTGCTTCAACACGTGCGGAATCGCCCCAATGTGGTCAAGGTGACCATGCGTAATTACGTAAGCCTTAACTTTATTTTTGTTTTGAACCAAATAGGTTATGTCCTGCACAACTTTATCAATCCCAGGCATCTCGTCCGATGCAAACCCAAGCCCCGCATCAAGAACGATAATCTCGTTACCGTATTCAAGGGTGTACATATTTTTCCCAATCTCACCAACACCGCCGAGGAACGAAATCTTAACTCCCCCACGCGACGCGGTCACAGGACGCATGCCCGCACCTTGACCCCCTTGCCCCTGCGGTCTTGCCCCTTCTGGTTTTGCGCCTTGCGCCCCTGACCTTTCTGGCCTTGCCCCTTGAGGCTGCGCTCCCTCTGGTCTAACATCTGTCCTGGCCTGAGGTCTATCCCCTCTCTGCCCGTCGCTCTTCAACCCTTGAGGACGCTCACTGCTTTGCCCATCGCCTCTACGTTCTTGCTGTCCTTGGGAACGCTCTCCTCTATCTCCGCTATGCTGTTTTTGCTGTCCTTGGGCACGCTCTTCCCTAGGTTGCCCCTCTTGTGGTCTTGGCGCAGGCTTCACAGGGGTACCTTGCCCCTGCACACCAACTTCTGTTTTAGTTTCTTCCATGTATATTCTCCTTTATATTTATTAAACGCTCTTAAGCGGTTATATCTGTATTGATTTTAATTTTAATACCCGACTCGGTGGCTTGTTCGCGAACCTTGTTATAAGCCGAACTTGCAAACAAATCCGTAGGATTAGTATTGTCAATCGTAACGCCCTCGCTTGAAAAAGACAATATCCCAAGTTGCCTGAACACGGCACAGCAGAAAACAAATTGATACAAATTGTATTTGTCCGCATCCGCCCCACCATCGAGTTTTACAAACAAATCATACGGATTAAACGCGCGCAATTCGCTACCTTTTTTCATGAATTTATAGTATTCCACAAAAACATCTCTATCAACAGATAAATCACTAATAATTGATTTATATTTCATATCTGGTTCATACGCAAACAATCCGACGAGGTGACCATACATTGTTAGGGCGTAACTTTTTGGGTCGTGAGGGACGGGGATGATGTTTTTGCATACGGCTTTGAGGGCTTTGTCGTCGCTCTTTTGAAATTCAAAGATGACTTTTTTTGGGAAGTTGTGTGCCAATACGTCGCCGACTTCGGCGCCGTTGAAGAAAATGAAGTGCGTTCCGTTATGGCTGAATTTAAGGTGTTTGTTGAAGTTCGGAAGTGCGCTTATGTGGCAACCGCCAATCGTGGTCATGAACACGGGGGTTGGGTTGTCGCAACCTGTTGGCTCGAGTTTGTCGATTTCGGTTAGGAATTCTTTTGTCATTTCGCTTTGTTCAATTGCGAAGTCGTAAAACTTTTCGGATGTGATGCTTAGATTTTCAAAGTTTTCATTTAGGTATTTTGTTATATCGTCACGGAATTTTGGATAGTTTTTCACCGACACTGATAACCCAGATGCCATAGCGTGTCCGCCGTGTGAAATCAATTGCTTGGAAAACAGGCCAACGGTTCGCACGATGTCGATACCTTCGATACTGCGCCCACTGCCTTTGACCACGTCACCGCTGATGCCGAAAACGATACTTGGTTTGCCGTATTTTTCGGTGATACGTGCGGACACGATTCCCAAGACGCCACTCTCCCAACGTTTGTCGGCGACAATGATGATGTTGTTTTTATAGAGTTTTTCGGCTTCTATAGTTTCTTCGACTTGTTCGTAAATCATGTTGCAGAGTTTTTGGCGTTTACTGTTGTAGTCGGCGAGGTGTCTTATAATTTTTCCAATTTCTTCTTCGCGTTGTTCCAAGATAATATCAAGGCCGCGCTTTGCGTTGCCCATGCGACCACTGGCGTTAATCTTTGGTCCGATTTTAAACGAGATATCGCTGCTGCGAATTTTGCCTGTGATGTTGCAACTCCTTGCAAGTGCGGTCACGGAAGGCAACGAATTGTTGTTAAGCATTTGCAGCCCGAGCGTGGTAATAACACGGTTTTCGCCACGCAGAGGAACGATATCCGCTACGGTTGCAATTGCGCAAATGTCGAGGTACCTCGCAGACGCATCAATCCCGCCGAGTGCGTGAACGACCTTGAGCGCAACACCCGCACCGCAGAGGTCGCGGAAAGGATATGCTTGGTCCTCGAATTTTGGGTTTATGCAAACACAGTTTGGGGTCTTTTCAGGAATAGAATGGTGGTCGGTTACGATGCAATCTATGCCAAGGCTCTTTGCATGTTCAATTTCGTCTGGGCATGAAATACCGCAGTCGACGGTGATTATAAGTTTTGGCTCGAAACGCTCTTTAAGACTGTCGATAAGTTCGATGTTTAGACCATAGCCGTCGTCTGCTCTGTTAGGTAAAAAGTATCGGGTTGAGGCATGGCGAGAGATGAGGTACTTGTACAAAATGGCAACAGAACAAATCCCATCGGCGTCGTAATCGCCGATGATTAAAATACGTTCTTTCAAAGAGATAGCGCGTTCAATCCTTGATTTGGCCTCTTGCATTCCTTTTAATAAAAATGGGTCGCAAAGGCGCAACAGCGAAACGTTAAAGAATTCTTCAACTTTTTCTTTTGTGTTCAGACCGCGGCTAAGCAACAGTCTGGACATCTTTTCGCTGAAACCAAAGGGCTTGAACACCACCATTTCTTTAGCACCTAGTGCTGTGCCATTTCTTGGACGGTACTTCATTTATATCATCATTCCCTTTCGTTGTTTATTATATATGCAACTTGCGTAACAAGTCAACATAAATTTGTTACAAAACGAATGGTACTTTGAAAACGGCTTTTTTCCCAAGTTCATTTTCAATGTACATCAAACGGTTGTATTTTGCCACACGGTCAGTTCGACTAAGTGACCCTGTTTTTATTTGGCCCGAGCCAGTTGCGACCGCAAGGTCAGCAATTGTTACGTCCTCGGTTTCACCACTGCGGTGACTGATAATTGTTGAATAGCCTGCATCATGTGCCATTTTTACGCAATCAAATGTTTCGGTAAGCGTACCAATTTGGTTGACTTTGACAAGGATGCTGTTACAGGCTTTTTTGTCGATGCCTTGTTTAAGACGTTTTGGGTTTGTAACAAAAAAGTCATCCCCAACGATTTGGATTTTACCGCCAAGACGCGCCGTCATTTCCACATAGCCGTCCCAATCGCTTTGGTCCAATCCGTCCTCGATGGAAACAATCGGGTATTCCTTAACCCAAGATTCATACACATCAACAAGTTCTGAGCTTGACAAAGATTTGCCGTCAAAATTGTATTTGCCGTCTTTGAAAAACTCTGATGCCGCAACGTCCAATGTAATAGCGATGTCTTTGCCTGGTGTATAGCCCGCTTTTTTAATCGCGTTCATAACACAATCAAGACCCGCTTTGTTGCTCTCGAGATTCGGTGCAAAACCACCTTCGTCACCAACGTTTGTATTAAGACCTTTTTCGGAAAGAACCTTTTTAAGGTTATGGAAAACCTCGGCAGCCATACGGATTGCGTCAGAGAATGTTTTTGCGCCGATTGGCAAAATCATGAACTCTTGGCAATCAAGGTTGTTATCTGCGTGTGCCCCGCCATTGATAATGTTGCACATCGGACATGGCAAACTCATGTTTTTGATACCTCTACCAGGCTTGCCGTTTTTCGCCGCATAAAGTTCGTTCAAGTATTGATACAACGGTGTTTTGCGCTCGCTTGCCGCACAATGGGCTACCGCCAAAGATACCGCCAAAATTGCGTTCGCACCCAAAAGACCTTTGTTATCGGTGCCGTCGAGTTTAATCATGAAGTTGTCAATTTTTTCTTGGTCCTCGACATCGAACTTGCCTTTAAGTTTCGGTCCAATTACGTTGTTGACGTTGCTGATTGCCTTTGTAACGTCTTTTCCCATATACCTGTTCTTTTCACCGTCGCGAAGTTCTACGGCTTCATAGATACCTGTGCTGGCTCCGCTTGGGACCATTGCTTTGCCATAGCCGCTGTCTGTAAAAACTTCGACTGCAAGTGTTGGGTTTCCCCTACTGTCAAGTACTCGCCACGCTCTGACTGATTTGATTTTCATTTTTGTTCCTCCATTACATATTACAATATCTAAATCATACGCGATTGTCAACACAGTTGTAAACAAATTTTTAATTTAATTATTAAATTTTTAAATAAAGTCGTTTATTGTGAAAAAACGACCATTTCCTCTGGCACCCGTCCATTGTCGGTTCACAGTTCCACTCGGACCAACTTGTCCGCTTCTGACAAAAGGATTTAAGTCACTTGAGGCAGGAAATTCAAAAACATTTACATCCCCAGCAATCTCGATGTTTACAAGTGTTCCTATATCCGCAAATGCCCAATCACCCAAGGTAAGTGTCATTGTGCGTGCAGCAAAAATTAACCTACTGATACCCGAATACCTAAAGGCTTCTGCCCCAATCCCAATGGTAATTTCGTCCCTCGTCATATACTCCCAGGTTCCATTCTGACCTGGTATGGGATTTGGAACATAAAAATACCCAGTCACTGGTGTCGCCGTATCTCTAACTGTCGACGGGATTGTTAATGTCACGCCCGTAAAATTTACGTTCAAAAATGCGTTGGCACCTATTGTTACCAATCCCTCTGGAAGCGTTACCGCGCTTAAATTTGTGAACTGAAAAGCACCAGTATCTATTATCCTAAGTGACGTTGGCAAAACTCCGTCCAAAGTCGCAAAAGGTATTCTTGCTTGGTTGTTTAACCCTGCGAAGGCAAACGGCCCAATCGTCACCAAAGAACTATTTGGTGCCAATGTAAGGGTGTCAAGCGATTCAATCATACTAAACGCCGAATCCTCTATTGTGACCAATGAGGACGGCAAATCAAGCCGTGAAATGTGTGTTCCGCGAAAAGCATGGGCCCCGACACGCGAAACACCCTCACCCAAGACAAGTGTTTCCAGTGTGTCAATCCCAGGGTTTTGTCCATCTTCTGTTGCTACACCTATTGCAAAGTTCGCACCAATTTCCACAGATGCAGTCACAGGGTTGCCGTGAATTTCGAGGTGGCGTATTGGCAAAACAGGAAATGTTGACCCACGGCGTATGACCTGCGGGCCAATACGTTCAAGTGACTCTCCGAACACAATAGTATGCAAATTATTTGTGCCGTGAAAGATTGTGTCTGCCGCATCACGCAGGCCTCCAAGGATTTTAATCGTATGCAAATTTGCCATATTTTCAAATGCACGCGTTGTGGTTAATCCCTCGCCAACATGATAAGGCCCCTCTGTTGTTCCAATATAAAGAACGGTTTCAGGTATAACAAGTTTTTCCAACCCCGAACCCCAAAAGGCATAGTTTCCAATCTCTGTAATATTTTCGTGTATGTTTATGTTTCGCAAAGTTGTCATTCGCTGAAACGCGGACTCGCCGATACGCTCGATTGTTTCTGGCAAAACAATTGTTTCGAGGCTATTAAACCCGCGGTCGTCACGAAATTGTGCATCGCCGATTTCTGTGAAACCATATGGAACTTTGAAAAACTCTAAGTTCGAGATACTCGCCAAAATGACATTGCCGACCGTGTTGCCACCAGCGGTTGCGTGAAAAACATCCACTGGCAAGGGGTTTCCTTCAAGGTCGCGTTCCCCATTAAAGATTTTGCTTGTATTATTAAACTCAAGATGTCTTAGGTTGGTCAAACCTCTAAACGCCGAGTTCCCAATTAATGTCACACTTTCTGAAACAACAAGTTTTTCAATCTGGGTGCTGTCCCTAAATGCGGCCGCCCCAATCGTATGTACCCCGTTCGGGATTATGACTTCGCGAATACCAGTATTACGAAAAGTGCTGTTTTGAATAACAGTCAAAGACTTTGGAATGTTCACGGTATGCAAATTAACCGCGCCATTGAACGCACTTGCTCCGATAGTATGCACCGTGTCTGGAATCCTTAGCGACCTAATAAGGTGGCCTTGGTTATTTTCATTAAAAGCATTTGCATCGATTTGGGTAACAGGCAATCCGTTAATTGTATCTGGAATAACAAGGTCATATTTACCTGCATATTCCCACCTATACCAATCGCGCGATATGCTGTGGATTCGAACTGTGTTATCAAGTTCGGCCGTATATCGAAATTGGGCTTGTGGATTTAACATAAGATTCGGACCAGACGAGGAACCACTGTTTCCAATTATGCCCGTAGCAAAAAGACCCATAACTGTGCCCGTAACAACAATCGTGCAGATTATTGCAGAAACAAGAACTACTCGTAAAGTCTTTTGTGACATTCCTCCCCCCTTTGGAATTTTGCCCACTAATTCAATTTATTATGTGGGTCTGTTGCTATCTCTTAACTTTCTTATATAAAGTGGCAACCCGCTGTCATCTGGTCTGTTATCTGGGTCGTGTATTGTTTCAACAGGTATTTTTGGTGTCGGCACAGTTGGCTTTTGGATTGTTGCCATAACAGTTTGCCTTTGCGTAGTCGGAGCCGCAGACACCGCCGCTGGTGCCGCCTGTGTAGGAACATTTTTTGGCGGCTGGATTGGTACCTGTTGTGTCATACGTGAATCTGGGAAGCCTGTCGCAATGATAATAATTTGAACTTCGTTGTCATGTTTTTTATCAAGGTCGGCACCAAAAATAATGTTACAGTTTTCATCCAAAACATCTTTGACCAATGTGCCATAGGTGTGAACCTCTTGGAGGGTCAAATCACTTCCGCCCGTCACAGACATAATTACCTGTGACGCGTTTTTGATACTGGTTTCCAATATAGGACTTGATATAGCCTGCTGGATTGCCTTTAACAAGCGACCTTCACCACTTGCCCGCCCGATACCCATGTGGGCGAGGCCCGAATTCCTCATTATAGACGCAATATCAGCAAAGTCAATATTAATCGTCATGTTTTTCATAATAAGGTCGGTTATACAACGCACACCATCGATAAGAACACTATCCGCAATTTTGAAGGCCTGAACTACCGTGGTGTTGGTCTTTGTTATGTCGACCAACTTTTGGTTTGGAATAACAATATTGCAATCAACAAATTTGGAAAGATTAGATATACCAATCTCGGCATTGCGCATACGATGACGGCCTTCAAAAGCAAACGGTTTTGTCACAACCCCAACGCACATAATCCCAAGTTCACGCGCAACCATTGCAACAATCGGACTGGCACCTGTTCCCGTTCCTCCGCCCATACCTGCGGTGATAAACACAAGGTCTGCACCCTTCAAGGCTTCACGAATCATGTCTTTTGATTCTTCGGCCGAGTTTTGTCCTGTCCGTGGGTCACCGCCAGAGCCAAGCCCTTTCGTGGTTTTATCCCCTATGGCCAACTTAATATCCGCCTTACTCTCGCCCAAGTCTTGCACGTCGGTATTTACGGCAATAAACTCGACCCCTTGAATAACATCAATCATTCGATTAATAGCATTATTCCCGCCGCCACCGATGCCGACAACTTTAATCTTTGCACCCATGTTACAAGTATAACCGCTTTTTGGACGGTGTCAAAACATTTTTCATATAAATTTCAGGTATTAAAAAAACTTTGTTGGATGACCATCTTTGGTAGGTCGGCCTCGTTCCACAATTCGCGCTTGGCACAAAGGGTGTTAAAGCGTCTTTTTTTGAATTCGTCCAAGACTTCCCTGGACATAGGTAATGAAAAAACACACTTTGTAATATCAAATTCCATGTCAACATCGCACTTTATTTCGGTCAATTTTCTGGACATCATTATTGAGTCGATTTGGTCGATAAGTTTCGGGTCCTGACTTGCCGCCTCCGCGGTTTTATATTGAGCGATATATTTAAGAGCCGTTTTTTCACCAACACCTCTGGCACCTGGAATATTGTCCGAAGTATCACCCATAAGTGCCTTTACCTCTATAAGTTGCCGAGGCGTAACCCCAAACTCTTTTTCAATACGCGCAGAATCATATTCTTCGATATGCGTAACACCCGTTTTTGTCAGATACACGTGCACATTGTCGTTTACTAACTGCAACATGTCACGGTCGGCGGTTAAAATCACCGTTTTGGTTTTCGACAGGCGTGATATCGTCCCCATAAGGTCGTCGGCCTCGAACCCAGGTTTTTCAAACATTTTTACACCCATGATTGATAAGAGTTCTTTGGTATCAAAAAGTTGTTCAGCCAAATCATCTGGCATAGGTTTCCGCCCCGCTTTATATTGGTCGTACATTTCGTGGCGAAAAGTCTTTGCCCTCGCATCAAACGTAACAATTACGTGTGTTGCCTTAATGTCCAAAATTTCTTTGAACAGCATTGTAAAAAAACCGTACGTCGCGCCGTTTATTAGGCTCGTTGCATAATACGCCCTGTTTATAAGCGAATTTCCGTCAACCAATAAAAGTGTTTCCACGTAAAAAGTCTACTATACCAAAGCAGGAATTTCAAGTTTTTCTTGAATATGTGTTTCGACAAATTGTCGTTTCCCTTTCGCCGCCAATTCCATTCTTGCAAGTTTCAAAAGTGCCGCATCAGTAAGCCTGTATATTTCCAGTTTTGCCTTTTGGTCGCGGTACTCGTGCGAAATCTCTATGGACTTCAAAACATCATCAAACCCGAATCCATATACTCCGTCGTTTTCTATCCTCAATGATTCTACTTCAGCAGCAAGTGCTTTGGTTGCACGTGGTTGTGCCAACCGAAAACCCAAAGGACCGTTTTTATAAAATTTACATGGAAAAAGAAGTTTTTCTTCAATCGTTTTTAAACCGCCCTCAGAAATATCTTTCTTAGAATTCTTACTAAGTTCCCATGACTTCTTGCCTTGAAAAAGATAATGGCTGACAACATCTCCATTATAGAGGCGTGTGCGCTCATCAGAAGCCACCATGTCGACTTTTTCTAAATTAACGGTATCATTCCAAAGGTCGCGCAAAAACTCCCTAAGCAATTTGCAAGCCTTGTCACGGTTTGATTCAAACTCCACAACAATTTTCTCATGATTGTCTGGTGCCTGAAAAGTCAAATGCACCTCTGGGGTAATATGTGATGGAAGTTCACCCCGCAATCCATCTCTTACTTCAAAAATATTCATGTCTATATCATAGCATACTTTATAACAAAAAGCAATAGTTATATAGACAAAATTTATGTCGAAATTACGCGTTTATTACCGCGGAAAATTTGTCTGGACACAAACTTGCTCCGCCAACCAATGCCCCGTCGACGTCTTTCATTGCGAAAATTTCTTTTGCGTTTTTATCGTTGGCACTTCCACCATACAAAATTGGAACAAAAGTATTCGGAAATTGCTTCACCAACATAGAACGAATCATACCATGTGCTTCCTCGATTTGCGCTTGTGTGGCTATTGGCTTTGGCTTGTTTGGGTCACCACCGCTGATTGCCCAAACTGGTTCATATGCAACAACCAGCCTTGCATTTTGATTAAATGACTTTTCTGTTATTCCTGCCAAGCCGCCTGTCATTTGTTTCTTTATAACTGCCGCAGTCTTTTTTGATTCACGTTCTTCGCTGGTTTCCCCAACACAAAGAATCACCATCATGTCGGCCGCAAGACCAGCCTTGACTTTTTCGTTTATAAAAGCATCGGTTTCATTAAAAATTGCTCTCCGCTCGCTGTGTCCCGCGAGAACAACTCGAACGCCAATTTCTTTTAACATTCCAAGTGAAATCTCCCCTGTGAACGTACCTGACGGTGCAGGGTAAAAATTTTGCGCCCCAACAGTAAATCCGCATTCGTCCGCATACTCGCGCGCAATCGCAAGCGATGTAAACGGTGCGCAAAACACAACATCACGGTTTGACTTCAGCGTTTTTTGTTGGAAGGCCTTTAGAAACTCGTGTGCCTCTTCCCTTTTTTTGTTCATTTTCCAGTTCGCTACTATTAACTTGTTCATGATTTATTATAACCCCCTCTTTTTGTTCTTGTCTATCTTTTTTAAAGAACATTATTGAATACAATGCTGGTACAACAAGCAAAGACATCGCCGTTGCATAGACAAGCCCACCTATACTTATGATAGCAAGTGGCTGCATTAGTTCTCCACCTTGACCCATGCCCGCTGCAAGAGGTATAAGTGCAATGATTGTTGATATCGCAGTCATTAATACTGGGCGCGCACGAACGTTTGCACCTGCTATGACTGCCTCCCGAATAGTCATGCCGTCATCACGTGATTTATTGATATAGTCAATAAGCACGATACCGTTGTTTGTGATAACCCCCATAAGAATCATCAAGCCAATCATCGCAGGAATCGACAATGGAAGCCCCGCAACCGTCAGCAAGAAGAATCCGCCTGTAAACGCAAGTGGCACGGTGACCATAACAACGAACGGAGTTTTGAACGATTGGAACATAGCAACAAGCACAAGGTAAACAAGGATGAAACCAATAATAATCGCAAGCGCAAGTTGTACAAACGAATCGTTCATTTGCGCCGCAAAACCTGACTCTACTTGTGTAATGCCATTAAGCACACCATATTCGTTTGTATTTTCTTCGTTTCCAAACAATTCGTTAAGCAAAGAATCAACACGACCTTGAACTTGCGAGATTACGGCATCTTGTTCAATAGAAAGTGTCAAACTTGCAACAACACGCCTGTCTTGGCGTTGCAGACGTTGTGGTTGGAAACCAATAATGTTACCCGCACCATCGCGAATAGGTCGGTTAGCAAAGTCACTCTCGATTCTTAGCACACCTTCAACATCTCGTAGTTCATAACGCAAAAATTCGATTGCATGACCAAGCATATTAACTTGTTCCTCTGTTGGTCGGGCCGCAGGTGCAGCAATTGTTACAGAAACCGTATCATCAACCATCATATCCATTGACGCAGACATAGACACACCGCGAATCAGGTGTGTATTTTTTGGTTCCTCATCAATTGTTGGCATCATGTTGCGGTAAAGGAAAAAATTGTTCATCGCAAGGTACGCAACTTCGCTTGCCTCGGCAGTAGAAATATTACGTCGGTCTTCCAAAACAACATCCACGGAAATTGAAGAACCACCTCCGCCAAGCATCCCAATCATGCCTCCGCCGCCGCCCATAGAAACGACGACTGTGTTGACATTGTCGGCACCAATTACTCGGTTTAACTCGTTGCGGATATAGACTTCAAGCGGTCTTGTAAGTTCCGCCCTAACGCGCGCCCTGTCACCTGTTGCTGCTTCGGCCTTTGCAATTGCCGTGAAATCGTTGTTGACGGAAATTGTCATACCAAACTCTCCCGTATCGGTTGGTGGCATTAAAATAAAGCCGTTAATCATAAGAAGGAACGCAGAACCAATAAACAATACGATAGCGATACCAAGTGTCGCCCATTTGAACCGAACCGCAGAGTTAAGAACTTTGTTGTATGTTTTTACGGTAAAGTCACGCGGTTTTTGCAAAGCATTTGTAATGCTTGTATCAATTCGTGTAAAAAAGTTTGAAAACGAAGCACCGATTTTGGTCTTTGGTTTCGGTTCTTCCCCGATTTTGAAAGACGATATGATACCTGGAAGGAACATAAGCGCAACCAACAAACTGCTTGCGAGCGAGAACACGATAACCCAAACAAGGTCCATGAATACTTGCATAATAAGACCTGTTACAAAGAACATTGGGAAGAATACACTGATTGTTGTAATTGTTGCCGCTATAATCGCGTTCATGATTTGTGATGCACCTTTGATTGCGGCCTCACGTATCGGCAGACCCTTTTGTTTAAGCCTAAATATGTTTTCCAAAACAATAATACTGTTGTCAACCAAAAGCCCAACTACCAACGCCAAACCAGACATTGAAACTACGTTTAGTGTAATCCCCATAAAAAACATTAAAACGAACGTGCCTATAATAGAGAACGGAATAGCAATTGCAATCGCGAGTGTGATTTTCCAACTACGCATAAACAGGAACAAGATGATAATCGCAAATAATGCACCTAACAAAAGGTTCATCATAACCCCGCCGATGGATTCTTCGATATACATACCTTGGTCAAGGGTCACGTTA
>WQSK01000026.1 GCA_009787915.1 Bacillota bacterium | reverse complement strand
TAGATGTTGACAGTTCCAGTTTGACCGAGTAACCCCCAACCGACAAAGCGTGGGGCATCAGGCTCTATGACTGGCGAAACAAAACCACCGCTTGCGATAACTTGTTGCCCCATTACATTTTCGCCGTGCAAGAACACAACCGAAAATCTTTGTGCGTTTGCGAGATTGCGGTAATTGGTTACTTGCCCTTGCAATGTCACAATTTGATTTTCCAAGCCAGTCACAGTTCCATTCATCGTGGCAATTTGTGCTTGCAAGTTGTCACGCAAATCAGTCCACCCTTGTATTTGGTTTTGTAACACGGCAACAAAGTTCGAGTAATTAAACACTGATATTTCAAGATTGAAAATCGTGTACTCGGCATTTTCAATTTGGGTGTTAAGTTGATTTACTTGCAATTCCAACGCCGTGACTTGTCCAGTCAAACTTGCGATTGAACTTTCCATATCCGCAATGTGACTTTGGTTGTCAGAGATAATCGTTTGCAGATTATCCACAACGCCTTGCAAGTTTTCAATCTGCAAAGTCAATGCGTCAATCGTGCCGTTGCCAATAGCAATTTGTGCGTTGAGTGCCACAAGTTGCGAATTAAGGTTTGACACTTGGGCGGTCAGAGTTTGCACAAGTTCCGCACTTTCGCCACCTTGCAAATAGTGGTTTTCAATGACCTGTTCCAAGATTGTCACAATTTCTTGCAGTCCGTAAAATTGACTTGCGAGATTGTTGTTCAACGCTTTGACCTGCATAAGTTGGACATTAAGAACACCCACCTGTGAGCCGAGCGAGTTAATAATCAATTCGCCTTGCTCTTGGCGTAGTTCGTGGACGGCGATTTCAGATTGCAAGCCGACAATGATTGCTTGATAGTTCGCCACCCTTTGCGATAGGTTTTGATTGATACTTGTCAGATTCCCGATGTGAAAGCCCTGCGTTGCGATTGTCGTGTTCAAGTCCGTGACTTGGCTCATAAGGTCAAGGATTTCGGCATTTGTGACATCTTGTAGATTTACAATTTCCCCTTGAATATGGGCAACAAGATTTTCTTTGACTGTGATTGCTTGGGCGTGTGCGGTTTCCATTGTGGCAATCGTTTGTGAGTGTACTCTTTTGAGATTTTCGATGTCGCTTTCAAATATCGACATCAATTCAGCGTGGTCGTAATTCAGCCTGTCAATCTTCGCCCGATAACTTTCAAGCAAAGCGGTCAAGCGGTCATTTTCATTTGTGACGATTTCGCAGTTCGCACAGTCGTCAGGGCTTGCCCCGAAACTTTGAATTGTGCGAACAGTCGAGTAAATCATAAAGCCCAATATCCCCAATAATGCGAATATGGACAATGTGATTGCGGTCAGTTTTAACCTGCTCATAAATTTCCCCTTTATTTTAGATTTCGTTGTTGGTGGGGCTTTTGTCGCTTGCCCCAAGCGTTTCGTCAATCTTCTATTGGTTTTCGCAAGCCCAGTCTTTCTTTGACCGAGTTGTTTGCCGTAGTCGCACCTTGACGAAAAATGCCTTGCTCTCTTGGCGACATATCATCATAGCGAATGAATGTCGGCGTAAAGTCGCTTTGCTTTTCCGCTTTCGGCTTGCTTGCAGGTTTCTTTTTGTCTGACATAGTTCCACCCCCTTTTTTTTAGATTTCGTTGATTGTTTCGTTGTTGGGTACGCCCACGCCCAACGACAAACGCAGGCGTACTGGTATGCAAGCGACTGTTCCGCATTTTGGAATTGTCGGTCACGCTTGCAATGGTGGGGGTACAATACCCCCAAAGCCTTTACTTTTGTTCTACAAGCAAACCTGCCTTTGCCAACATAATTTTTTCAGCCCAAGTCAAGAAATCACGCTTGCGGTATAGTTCGTCAATTTGAATGTCAAGCCCGATGTATGCGTTGCCTGTTTCCGAACTCACGCCGTCACACAACACGGCGGTGTATTTGCGGTGCGTGCCGTTTGTGACGACAAGCCCCTTTTCGTCATTTTCAAGCCGTATCTCTTTGATATAGTTCGGCACAAGGGTCACGCCCAAGTATGTAAAGGTTGCTTTTGTTTTCTTGACCTTGCGTGTGATTACTTCCACGACAAATTTTGTTTCTTTTGCTTTTGGTGCAAGGACGAAATTTTTGCGTTCCCTTGCGTTGTCGGGTGTTGTTTTTTCTTTTTCCATTTTTCAATATCCTTTTTTTAGATTTAATTTGACCGCCACGCCGTACGCACGCTTTGGGTCTGGTGGTGGTGCTTTACCACCAAAGCATTTATCAGTTGTCCAAATACTGCCGAGCCAGTTGCCGAAATTTATTGATAACCAAACTCACTTGCTGTTGTGTCACGCCCACACGCAGGGCAATGTCGCTTTGCGTGTAGTGTTTCAAGTGCATTGAGATAATTTTGCGGTCACGCCCAAAGTAACAAGTTGACAGGGGCATAAGTTTTTTGACAAGTTCGGCAAAGTCACAATATTCGTCTGCCGTAGGTTGTTCAAACGCAAACAAGTCAATCAGTTGCAAATCTTCGTCAACTTGGTCGAACAGAGAACTGCCGATGTGCCTTGTTTCTTTTCGCAAGTACGAAATCATTTTTTTCTTGGCAACGGCACAGGCACTTGCCACATAGTCAAGATAGTTGCCACGCCTGCGATGTTTCCAAAGTTCCGAAATGGCGTAATGCACCAAATCGTCTTTCAAATAATGCCCCTTGAAATGTTGGTTGAAAATGCACAGGGCTATCCGTTTGTCCTGTTCGTAATGTTTCGGTGTGTATGTCATTGTGACCCCCTTTACACGCATTTCGGCGTATACTGGTAAGTCGCAACGAACTGGTTTTCTACAAGTGACTTTGACAGGTTTCGGCAAAACTTTTCAAAATGCACATATCAAAAAACCCAACACATCACAAAGCCCAAATAAACGCCTTATGATTTGCTAGGTTCGTACTCTTTCAAAGAGAGTTCCAACGCTCTACAACAAATGTTGATTAGAAAAGGTCTTGCTTTTCATAACCCGATTTTCATTTGTTATAAAACTGTTGTAACGATTATTTTGCCGTTTTTGATTTCGATTTGTATTTTCTCTTTACACTTGGGGCAAGTAATTTCCACATTTGAGCCGTCACTTGCTTTCAATAGTTTGTATCCACACGCAGGGCAAACGGTGTAATAGTTCATTGTTGCACCCCAATATCCTGTTCAGTTTCTTGTTTGTCAGCGATAGCCGTTTCAAGCGTAGTGCTTTTTCTAAAAATATAACCTGTCCAAAATGACATTAAAATTGTAATGACGGCAGAACCGAGAATGACAACCCAAACCATATCTGCGAGTTCTGCAAACAAAAACCCAAATAACAGTTGCCCAAGTCCACCTGCTAATATTGGCAGAGTGAGAATAAGAGCCATTACTTTTCCTAATTGGTCAGTAGGTATTTGACTTTGTACAAACGACCAAACCCGTATTACAAACATTTGCATACCAAGCATTGCGGCAGCCATAGCCAAAGTCATAACTATAAAAGTGAGAGTAGATGACAAATCAAACATAAATATAATGGCAATCGTTATTATAGCAACACCGACATTTACCATCAGCAACCAAACTTGTCCAAGTTTTAGTCGTGTTCCTAATGCCCCTGCTATGATACTCCCTATAAGACCGCCAACCATACTAATGCTTTGACTTATTCCAACCAACCCAACGTCAAGACCTAAATGTTGAGTAATCAGCACAGGAAAACCAACAACAAATAAAGCGGTAATGGAAAAAGCAAAAGCAAATATAAGAAAGCCTGTTTTAGCAATTATCGGCTTTTCTCTAAAAGTAAATTTCAATGCTTTTGACATATCGCTACCAACAGTTTTAAGAACGCTTTTTTCTGCAACTTGCTTTTGATAAGGTATACGCAGGAATAAATCAATAATCGTTGAAATAGCAAACGCTACCGCCCCTACTATTAAAATAGGAAATAGTCCAAAATTATCGAATAACAAGGCGGCGATTGCGGGTGCGGCAATACCCGACAATGTATGAATTACTACAACGACAGAGTTCGCCACAGGCAGTTTTTCTTGTGGGGCAAGCATAGGAACACTTGCATCGACCAAAGGAGAAAACAGACCCTGTATTGCGTGCAGTAACAAAAGCACTACCATAACAACAGGTAAAGCGGTAAACAATCCGTGTAATAACATAAATGTCACGACAATGGCGGTCGTAATTAAATCTAACCAAAATATCAATCGGTGTTTTTTGACCCTGTCTGCCATAACGCCACCGATAGGCGTTGCAATTAAGAGCGTTATCAAAGGCACACTTAAAACCACCCCGAATAAAGCAGGGTTGCCACTCTCTACAAGAATATAAAGCGGTAATGCAAATCGTAAGACACCGATACCAAATACCGAAATGATTTGACTAAATACAAGCAGAGCAAAATTTTTCCTATCAAATTTCTTTGGCGTTTGCAGTTGTATTGTTTGTTCCATTTTTAATTTCTCCTTAATTTAATTATTTGAAAACATACACGTGTATGTTACAGTGCAAAAAAAACTATTCTCGTCTGTAATCACGAAAACGCTTTTTGACATCACTCTCAATCTCATCGGTCATAATAGGAATGCCTAGCGATTCCGCCAAATGCCCATAGAATGAAATTTTATCTGCAAATTCCTTTTCGGGTACGTCAAAATTTAACCATACATTCATCAAGCATAAAATCTGTGCAGTTTGCTTTGGGTACTTAACGGACATAGAGCCGTCTTTATTTCCATCGGCAAGCAGTTTTTCCAAAAATGGGGCAACAGTATTTACTTGACTAAAAATTTCGCTCTTAAATAATGTTGGGTTATCCAATGTCTTTTGAAATTCATTAACCACACTTTTCCCAAGTAAATCATCGTTAATTTTAACCATCAAACGCATTTTTTCAAGAGCGTTAAGTTCTTGTCTTTTTGAAATATCAATGAATGGATTGTTATCCGAAAATACTTTGTCTATGCAAGCATATATTAAATCTTCACGAGAATTAAAGTAGTGATAGAATGCTCCACGAGTTACTCCAAGTGATTTGACAACATCTTCAATATTTACTTTGTCCCAACCTTTTTCATTAAAAAGTCGTGTGGCGGTTTCCAAAATTTCTTTTTTTGTTATTTCATTTGGTCTTGGCATTTTTACTCCTTTTTATTACATACACGTGTATGTTACTATACCTGTGTGACAAAGCATTGTCAATACCTTTATTCCGATGGCACACTACGAAAAAAGCCGTCAAGGGCGTTTGGCAAGATTTATTTCCCGTAGGGCATAAAACCTTGCCAAAGTTTTCTTTATATCTTTGTTTCTATATTTTCATTGTTTCTCTGCGGTCTGTCCCTTGACCGCTTTTTTCGTGTGTGCGTTTTGGTAGGCAATTCTTCCGCCTGCCGGCGGTTGAATGGGTTTTGTTCGGGGGTATTGGGCTTTCCGTGCAAAACGAAGAAACCGAAAAAGGGGGTGGAAAAATGAAATTGAGCAAGCGACAAATCAACGCAATCGTTGAAAGCACACCGCAAGCACTAAAAGGCGGTCACGCAAGTTTTGAAAGTGACTTTGGCTATTTTATGCCTTGCAATGCGAATTGGTCGTACCAAGCAGGATATGTCAGATACAACGGCAATCTTGTCTTGGTTGTCAAAGTGTTCGGGGCTATTAGGTAGCCCCCACTTGTGAAATTGGAAAGCAGTTGCGACTTATATGTAGGCAACAAAAATAAAAGGAGTAAAAACAAAATGGATAAAGGAATACTTTACGTCAGAAAGTCAACGAACAAACAAAAAGAAATAAGTATCGAAGGGCAAATAAGAGTTTGCAAAGAATATGCCGAGCGTAACGGCATAAAAATCATAGGCGAATACATTGACCGAGATTTGACAGGCAAGGTAGACAGGCGACCCGAATTTCAACGAATGATTAAGGACAGTAACAAGAAAATGTTTCAGTATGTAATCGTGTACCAGTTTGACCGCTTTGCACGGAACATCTACGACAATCTAGGTCACGAAAGGCGTTTGAAAGAAAATGGGGTCAAAGTGTTGTCGGCTATGGAACACGTCGAAGATAGTGCTAGCGGTAGGTTTATGCGGAATGTGCTTTTGTCGCACAATCAATATTATAGCGAAGAACTTGCCCAAAAGGTCAAGCGTGGTATGTACGACACTTTTTTGAAAGGCTATTCATCGGGTAGCGTTGTTTATGGGTACGACAAATTAAAAGTTGACCCGACAAACGAAAATAGCAAGACAAAGAAATTTATTGTTAACGATAAAGAAAGCGAGATAATCAAAAGTATTTTCGCCGACTATGTGGGTGGCAAGAAAATAATCGCTATCAAAGCACGGCTTGACGAGAACCACATATACAACCGCAAGGGCAAGCCGTTTCATAAAAGTTCAATCGCCAACATCTTGAAAAACAAAATGTATATTGGCACGTTGACTTTTGCGGAACACCAACGAGAAAATGCCGTACCCCAAATTGTAGATACCGCTATTTTCAACGCCGCCCAAAAGCGAATTAACAAAAACAAACACAAACCTATGGTACACAAGGCAAAAGAGTTTTATTTGTTGTCGCTAAAAACATTTTGCGGACATTGCAAGTCAACAATTATCGGGGATAGTGGCACAGGGCGAAAGGGTCAAATCTATCGTTATTATACTTGCACGAACAGGAAGAAACGCATTGCACCTTGCGACAAAAAACAAGTCAATAAACAATGGCTAGAAGATACTGTTGTTGATATTACTATGGCAAAAGTCTTGAACGATAATATGATTGCGTGGGCGATTAAGCAACTTTTGGCATATAACGCCAAGACTATGGAAAACACCAAACTTGACAATCTTGAAAGAGAAATGAAAGGCATCGTTTCCGAACTTGAAAACCTTATCAACGCAATCGCAAGCGGTTTGGCAATCGGCACGATTAAAGAAAAGGTACTTGCCCTTGAAAGCAGGAAAGCCGACCTGCAACAAGAAATTGACGAAGAAAGATTGAATATGCCAACGCCACTGGTATATGACGAGTTGCTTTATTGGTTTGAAAGTTTCAAGAGTGGCGACACGACTTGCGAGAAATTCCGAGAACGCCTAATAGATACCTTTGTCAACAAGGTAGTTATTTACAACGACAAAATCATTATTGTCTACAATATAAAGGACGGCAACAACGAAAAGGTCACGCTTGAAGAAATTATCAATGATTTTCCTTGTTTATCCGTGTTCGGATATGACGAGATTGGTGACCCGTACGGGACTCGAACCCGTGATACCGCCGTGAAAGGGCGGTGTCTTAACCGCTTGACCAACGGGCCATAAGACATGCAGAATAATATACACGACCCTGTTGGCAATTGCAAGTGTTTAACGAATAATTCCAGCGGTGAAATAATCCGCCATCATTATGGCCTCCGCCTGTATCGCGTCAAAAGCCTCAACCTCCTGTGCATATTGTCCGTTTAAACTGTATGTGGCTTCGGCGGTTGTCAAACGCAAGTGTTCATACATCATCTTTCTTACTTCTTCTTTGTCATAGCACGGACTTATAGACGCAAACATAGCCGCAATTTGGTCCGAGTTCTCATGCCACGCGACTTGGAGGGCTGCAACTTTTTGGTTGTCCCCCGCTTTTGCTGCGGAAACAATAGCCCCGCCCTGCATAAGGTGGGTTGTAAACAAAGTTATAAATTGTTGCTTTGGGAAAACACAAAAATATGGGGCAAACACATCTGCCATGTCACTTGGGTTTTGGAGGAGCCTCGCGGTATATTCGTTGTTCCCAGGAAGGTCGTTTATAATTCCAAGGATAACATTTCTTGTCCACCAAACGTGTTCCATCCATACCTGGCGCATATCATTTGCAAGTTTCGATTTGTTTGTACAATTAAAATTAAACATCTTTTTATATATGCAAATTTTTTATAACCTGGTACACCTCTACCCAGTTTTCGACCTCACCGCTGAACCATTAAAGTCCATATGAATTTTTGGCTTCAAAAAACACACGCGTCGTTATAATATCAGCAAGATAAAGGCGCGTCAATTTTTCCATTCTTACATCATCGCTGCGATTGTAAACCGCAACACGCTGGAGTTTTGCTAAACGCCGTGCATCAGGCACACCGTCTACTATGCAATCGTTAATCATTCGTGTCACACGCACAGGGTTAAGTTCCGCCACAGAGGATACCGTATTAATGTTTTTAAAAAGTTGTTGTTCTGGTAAAAGAAAAGTGTTTCTCCTCGCACCTGGTAGTTTGATTTCAGGGAGCCTTCTGCGTTCAAGATATATTTCTTTCTTAAGTGTCTTTTTATCCGCATAAGACAAAGAATAGTCAGTGCTCACAGTTTCTGCAATCTCTGACAAACGTTCATCCGCAATACGGATACTGCTTACACCTGTGCAGGTTCTTGTTTTTGCACTGACCTCTGCAACGCGCTGCCTATAAAAGGTTACTTCAAACCCTGTTTCTACCCCTGTAGTTATCATCCGACCAAGATACCAAAAAAATCTACATCTGTCAAGATAGCGAGGCGGTCGAATTTCATTCGCTTCCTTTTCTGTACCACATTATTATTTCCCGACATTCACTCTCTCCTCCTCTCTTCTCTTCCCAAATGCTAACGGCAACGCCGCCAACAACAACAACAATATCAATCCCCCTATCATCCCTGTCATCGCCACTGGCCCCAGTCCTCTGTTATCACTCCCAAGGTCATCTCCTCCCATGTCCCAGCCTTCCGCTTGCTCTAACCCTGCTATCGCTAACAATAACTCGTTCACCGCTACTCTCACTTCACTTAGGAACACGTTGTGACACTCTATTACCCTGAAAAACTCTGTCAATGCATCACTGTACGCATCCCAACTCTCTATAGTGAATTGTACGCTGCTTAAACTCGGGTCTATCATCTCTATCACTGACCTCACCTCTATCGCCAATGATATTATCTCACTTATATCTACCCCAAATCCTCTAAACATCAACGCTTGCGCTGCTCCACTTATTTGCCCGTATAAATCCAATAACTCCGCCACGTTCCTGTGCGGCCCGCTTGCCAAATACAACGTCACATCTCTGTGCGCTTCCGCATATGTACTCCATTCGTCACTCCCAAACATGAACGGGAAATGTAATGCCCCTGGCATTGGATGTATCGGATGCAAATACACCTCCAATATCATTGTGTTCAATGCCAACTGGTTATATGCCTGCCTCAATGCCGCCAATTGTGCCGCCACGTCCGCCGCACTCCCAAGACCTGTATTTATCAAGAACGGATGCTCTGGACTCTCTCCCACAAGTCTGTTGTGCTCCCCAAGCAAATTTGTAAATAATGTCTGCGCCGAGTCGCGTGCCGCCAACAAGTTCGTAAATGTTTCTGGTATGTACCAATGCGAATCTCCGTCAGGTGATGCCAAGAACTGTCTAACACGCTCTAACATCCCTCCTAAACAATCACTGCACGATTCACCACAGTTACTCATCAACCTCCCCGCATCAGGGCAAAATCTGTAACATTCTACCATCGCCAATCTTCTTGCAGTTATTGTAATATCTCTCGCTTCCATTGTTGTGTGCGGATGCCATTGCACAAACTGCGGGAACGTCGCGTGCATGAATTGCCAACCCACAAACCTGTAAAGTTCCCTGCCTTGCACCGTCCACCTCGGGTCCGCTATCACTGTTCTCCCATCAGGATACGGATGCCCAATTGGTCTGCCGTAAAATATCCTCATAGGCGCGTTCACCGTTCCGCCTACCCCAGATTCAAACGTCAGCGTAAACACCCTTGGCTCCCACACTGCGCTCAACATCATGTCGTACGTTCGCTCGCCGTTCTCTCCTTCAAAATAATGCTTTTCACCTATTCGCATCTCGTTGGCAAAATCCCAACTAGGTCCTATATCCAATCGCCCGTCAGGGTGTCTACGTGTCAAGTACCAACCCCTCAACTCGTGCGTGTTTGACAGCACGTTTGGCATTGGCAATATCGAGTTATATGTATGCCTCTGTGTAAATTGATTGTTGCTTACCGCATGCCCTGGTGCCGTCGCATTTACCCCAATACTCTCATCCCTCGTGTCCCTTGGGTCCAAAAAGAATTGCACGTAAAAACTGTTCGCTTCCCACACTGGAAACAACATTATATAATCCAAACTCTGGCCGTTGCTTAATCTCACGTACATCTGCCAAAAATGGTTCGTCCACTCGATGTTTGATATCGGCGCCGATGCGTTAGCCTCAAATGCCCACCCCAAAAATCTGTGGCTCGCATATGTATAGTGCAAACTAAACAATGTCCCAGGCGCAATATCTTCACATATCTGTACCGCAAGCCCTGTTCCATACCTAAACACATTCTCTGCCACAATATTGTTTGGAAATATCGCGTATCCGTCACCCGACCGTGGGTTAGGTAACGTGTGGTCAAAATGTATCTGGAACGGTCGCGCTTCCCATACCGCAAATAATGTCCTGTTCGTTCCGTGGAATGATTCACCAGGTACCATCGTTATCGCATCTCCCCCAGGTGTCAATGACCAGTGTCTGAACCTGTGACTGTCAAGTTGGTTCACTCTTCGGTTCATTATCTCTGTTACGTTCTCTAAACAAATATCTTCTCCGAACACAAAACTCTGCCCAAATGCCATTGCCTCTGCACCTATCACCCCTCGGTGGTGCCCTGGCAGGCTAAAGTTAAATATTATATTGTGCGTTGCTGGCCTCCATACCGCCCAAAGTCTTTGTTGCGGTCCCTCGGCCCCTTGTCCTCCGCTCAAAAATATATCTCGCGGCTGGAGGTTAAAGACACCTCTCACCCCTTCCGCAGGTGCCGCCCATCCTATATGCCATCCGTCAAAATAATGACTGTAGAGCCCGCTTGCCCACAATGTTTGTCCTTCATAAGAATTCAACCACGTTACACTCCCAAATGTGTGCGAAAACGTTGCGTCAGGCACAGGCAACAATATCGTCCCAAAAGCATTGCTTGGTCGGTTTGCTTCAAACACATTGTGCATGTCAAATGTCCTTGGCCTCCACCTTGCATAAAACGTCGTGCCTCCAACAACCTGCGTAATCGCAGGGTTTGTCCCTGACCCTGGCCACCATCTTTGTTCTCCTACTACTGCTTGCGGTGTGAGTCCCCATCCGTCAAAATAATATGAATTAGACCATGGTGTTAAACCCGATACAAAAATAGGCTGCCCCGTCACCACCGTTCCTGTTTCAGGTATGCTAACCGTATGCTGTCCTGGGTGCAACCATCTTGGGTCACCTCCCCAGTTCACATTATACCTAACCTCTCCGTCAAGCGCCGCGTGACTGGTTCCAACCCCCATTGCGGATATCGTAAATGGTCCTGGGTTCGCCTGGTTATACCATCCCGCTCCCCGTGAAAAACCAACTGTTATTGTTGGCGTAAATAGACTCCCACCTACGATTTGGTGCGGCCCAGTTATATTCCATTGCACAAACCTAAACCCCGCTGGTACGTTCGCGGTTATTGTGACCGTCGAACCTTCTTGCGAAAAGTACGTTGACACCACCCACTGGTGCCCGCCTCCACCTGGCGCAATGTTTGTCGCGTTTGTGACCCCGCCTGATACCGAAGATATACTCCTCTGAAACTGCGCCACTCCGCCTATTGAACCCGTGTATATATCTGCACTTTGGACAGTTATGTTAAACCTCTGTCTTTGCCATACCGCTTCCACCGTTATTGGCGAGAATACACGTGTTACCCCAACAACAAATGTTGAATCGACTGGATTCAATGCCTCGTTCACTGCTGCCGATACCCTCCACCTAACAAATGTAAACCCTGTTCGCGTTACTGTTTGGGCCTGTGCATTAGGAACCACTTGTCCATGCGTCGCAGTCCTATTTACTAGCCCTGGCGTCACATGAATATGCGGGTCTGTTACAAGCCCAGATTGCATCGTGACTTGGTGAGTTCGTACCGTCCACCTAGCCCACAGGTTTGCCGTTCGTATCCCTGCATAGTTTGTGTTTGGACTCCACAACGCCGCCGCATCGCTTGTCGCATGATTTCCGTTTGCTCGCACGGTTCCTCCCGTTGCGGCACTTGTTGTATACCACCCCGCAAATGTGTGCGATGCCGTGTCGTTCAAAACAGGCAGGTTAAATGCCGCGGCACCAAAGTTTCGCGGTCCTTGTGTTGCCTGGGCCGCCGTCAGTGCGGTCGGCGCAGCGTAATGGTTCGGGTTCGGGTTCGGCACAGGCGAGTTCAAATTTAAATTCACCTGAAATCTTTTTGGCGTCCACCGCGCCCACAAGGTCTGATTCCCCGTAACGGGTCCCCCTATGAATCGGGTTCCTCCCGTTGCCGCCGATGTGTTGTACCACCCAACAAACACGTGCGAGGTCGACGTCGCCATTCGCCCCGTACTGAAATTCGCCCACGTTGTGTTCCAGTCTTGGGTTATCGTCGCGGTCGTTCCCGCCGCAAGTGCCGCACCTGTTACCGCCATTCCTCCGTGGTTGATACCCGTGTTCAGGTTGAACGTCGTTGTGTGCCTGTTGATAGTCCATTGCGCTTGGTAAATACGTTGTTGAGTCACCTCTTGTTGTGCAACTGGACGCGCGGATAAACCATGATGGGTTGCTGCTGCGTTATTCCATGTTTGACCCGCTTGGGGTCCCGTTGTTTGTCGCCAGCCTGCAAAAGTATGCCCCGCACGGGTTGGGGTGAGCAAACTGATTGGCGAACCTCGATACGTTAGGAAATTATCGTGATGTCGTACCGCCGTTACTCGATAGTCCGCCGTAATATTTGCCAAATTCACCTGACCACCATTCCCGTCAAACCTCACGGAATGCG
>WQSK01000025.1 GCA_009787915.1 Bacillota bacterium | reverse complement strand
AAGCCAGCATTGAAGGGTAATCCTTTAGTCGAAGGAGGCGAGGAAAGAGTGGCTCGTCAAATTGCGATGAAGGGAAGAAATATTTATGTTCAACAGGGTAAAGTTGGCGACAAAGTTGGTAATGTAAACTTTAATAGTTCAAAATTCAACGCAACACAGGAAATTATAAGGACCAGTGGCGAGCAGGTCGGTCTTTAAAAAAAGTAATACTGTGGAATTTGAAAGTTTGTCTTAAATCAGTCGACAATCTTTTTAAAATGATATAAACTTTAACCATGCAAAAGCAACACACCACAAAAGTAATTAAAATCGACAATGTCGCCAAGGATACTTTTGTTTTTAGACTGGAACTCCCGAAGTTTCCAAAAATCATTCCAGGTCAGTTTTTAAACGTCCGCGTTCCTGGGTTTACATTAAGGCGTCCTTTCGCGATTTGTGATTGGGATGAAAAAAATAAAACCGTGGACTTTGGTTTCACCGTCCGAGGCGACGGAACCCGTGCACTCTCAAACGCAAAAGTTGGCGACACGTTGGATGTTTTGTTGCCCCTGGGGAACGGGTTTGACTTGTCGGGTTTGAAAGACAAAAAGATTATGTTAATCGGCGGAGGCATCGGTGCGTTCCCACTTTTGTCGGTTGTGAAAAACCATGCTAATTGTTATTCGTTTCTTGGGTTTACGGCAAAAGAACTCGTTTTATTGGAAAAAGAATTTAAAACCGCTTCCAAAGAATTGGTTGTAAATATCGGAGGCTTTGTCACAGACGATGCCGAAAAAGCCATACCCAAAATCAAGCCCGATGTAATCTTTGCATGTGGACCAGAGCCTATGTTAAAAGCACTTTGTAACAAAAAACTCACGATTCCCGTGTTTGTGTCTTTAGAGCAACGAATGGCGTGCGGTTTCGGGGCATGTTTGTGCTGTAACCAACGTGTTTTGGTAAACGGCGAGGAAGAAAACCTAAGAATCTGTTGTGAAGGTCCCGTGTTTAAATCGGAGGATGTAATATGGTCTTAGAGAGAAAAGTACTTGGGTTGAAGTTCAAAAACCCAATCTTGCCCGCGAGCGGTACGTTCAACATGGGGCGTGAAGTAGCCGAGTTTTATGAATTGGCAACATTTGGCGGTCTAATAACCAAAGGTGTGACGCGCGCAAAACGTCAAGGAAACGTGGCACCACGAACAGTGGAAACGGTAGGCGGTATGCTCAATAGTGTGGGGCTCCAAAACCCTGGTGTTGATGCTTTTATAAAAAATGATTTGCCATTTATGAAAAAACAAGGTGTGCCCGTTATTGCAAACGCGTGCGGAACAACCATAGAGGATTATGTCTATGTGGCTAGCCAACTGGACAAATCAAACGTCGATGCGATTGAACTTAATATCTCGTGCCCGAACCTTGGGAAATCATGCGGAGGTATGAGTTTTGGTGTCGACCCCGAGATGACAAAAGAAGTGGTATCCGCGGTTCGCAAAGTTACGAAAAAACCGCTTATTGTAAAACTGACCCCGAACGTTACAAACATTGCTGTCATAGCAAAGGCCGCGGAATCTGCGGGGGCGGATGCAATAAGCCTTATAAACACGTTGGCCGCAATGGCGGTTGATATAAAAACCCGAAAGCCGATACTTGGGAACAAGGTCGGTGGTTTAAGCGGGCCTGCGGTAAAACCTGTTGCCCTAAAAATGACATGGGATGTTTTTAACGCGGTCAAGATTCCAGTTATTGGTTGCGGTGGGATTTCGGACTATCGCGACGTTATCGAATTTATGTTGTGCGGGGCAACTCTTGTTCAAGTCGGCACGGGTTTGTTGACCGACCCGATGTGTGTGCCGAAAATGGTTGCCGATTTAGAAAAATGGTGTCGCGAAAACAAGATAAACTCGCTGGACGAAATTGTAGGAGGTCTTAAAGTATGATTGGTTTTGTAAAACTTGAAAAACTTATTAAAAGTAAAAACACAAGGTTGGTTCTTGGAATCGACCCAGATATTGAAGAAGTCAAAGCCGCCAAGGGAGATTTGGAGGGCTATCTAAAATCTGTAATTGACGAGTGCGCGGAATACGTTGTTGCGGTAAAGCCACAACTTGCGTTTTATGAAAAGTCACCAGAGTGGCGTCAAATCGCCATGAACGTTATGGACTATGCAGGGAAGAAATATGGTCTTATAAAAATACTCGATGTCAAACGTGGCGACATAGCAAACACCCAATCGAATTGGGCGCACGCAGACATCAACAACTTTCGTCCCGATATCGTTGTTGTCAACGCATATATGGGTGGCAAAGACGTCATCCAACCATATCTTGACGCGGACAAAAATCTTTGCGTTTACGTCCTCACCGCCACAAGCAATCCCTCTGCGCGTGACTTTCAAGATTTGTTAAGCGGTGGACTTTTGAACTATCAGCAAATGGCACTGCACGCCCGTTCCGCAGACCAAAAGCGTGTCGGTTATGTGGTCGGCGGTACAAAAATCGACGCAATCAAAAACATAAGAATGTTAGAGCGCGAAAACAATATGACCGAGGGGCACGCCCTTTGCCCAGGTTTTGGAAGACAAGGAGCCGATTTACAATTTGTTAAACACGCAGGAAACAATGCAATTTATTCGGTTTCTTCGGGCTTAACAAATGCAAAATATCTTAACGGTAAGAAACCAGGGGAAGCCGCAAAATGGTGGCGCGACGAAATCAATCGCGAGTTAAAAAACGCCGTTCCAACAATGTCGGTCAAAGAATATGTGGCGACACAACTTGTTGAAAAGGGGCTTATCATCGCACCCAAAAGTGACGACTTTGCAACTTGGCCGTTTTTAAAAGCAGGCAAAGACAAACTCAAAAACGCAGGAGTAAAATGGGACGGGAGCGTCGACCAACTCAGAAAATTTATAAAAGACGGCATTATCGGAAAAAACGATTTTACAAACCTGTTTTTGAATTTAAGAAACCTTATGGCTTTTCCCGAACTTAGGCGATTGATGGCGTATTTGTATGTGCAGATGATTCAAAAAAGCGGGACCAAAGTTGACCGTGTGGCATCAATTGCTTATGGCGCAATCAACACAGGTGACCTTGTATCTTATTTTCTGGACAAGCCAACAATTCTACTAAGAAAAGAACGAGGGCAGGAACCCACACACAGTGACCTCTTGGGTGAAATCAAATCAGGGGAATCAATCGTTATGATAGAGGACGTCGCAACCACGGGGAACAGCCTAATCCGTGACGTAAAAATGTTACGCGAAACTTTCGGTGTTCAAATCACCGACGCGTTTATTTTCTGTAAACGCACAGAGGAATCCGAAAAGAACTACCGCGACAACGGACTTAAGATGCACTATATCGTTGATATGCCGACCCTTAGAAAACTTGTGGGAATTAAATAAATGGATTACAATGAAGTCTGGGAAGAAATTTGTTTCCATGTGAATAAGTGCAAGAACAAAAATTGCCGAGAACAAGAATACCAAATAGCATTTGAAAAAATTTTCCACGCCTTGGGCTGGAAAGAAAGCAAATATGAACTTGTACCACAGCATAAGATGAGTGTTGGCTCTCTGCAACATGGTTATTATGCGGATATTGTTATTAAAAATGGAGATACCGTTAATTATGTCGTAGAATTAAAAAGACCAAATTCAATTTCAAATGAAAATCATTTGGAACAACTGAGGTCTTATATGTTGTTGCTTGATACGGATTTTGGTATTTTAATTGGTGATACTATGCAAGTATATTATGGCAGAAAAAAGCCAATAAAAGTTTGTAATATCGAGTTTGATAAAAATTCGAGCAATGGGATAGAAGTGGTATCGTTGCTAGCAAAAGAAAATTTCTGTTTGGAAGCACTTAAAGACTTTTGTTTCAAAAAACTTGCTTTAATCCAAGAAAAAGAAAAGATACAGGATGAAATAAATAATTTCTGTACCGATTATGGAAATAACTTTGTCTGTGATATAATAAGACAAGAATTGTCGAAATCATATTCACAAGAAACTATTGACGAGATACTAAAAGGTATCAAAATTTCTATAACCAAAAACGTCCCGCATGTGCCACTTGTCTATGACCAACGGGAACAACGAACGACAACGGATGTTCGTTATGGTAAATTTGCAGGTCAAAATACAAAAGACTATACACAATATACATTAAATGGAAAATCGGTTGGTGGTAAAAGTCCGCTGGTTCTTGCAGTAATAAATGAATTCGTTAGGAACCAGCGACCCAGTAACATTAATGAGTTGAAACTTGCATTCCCTGATGTGTTACTCATAAGTGCAAAACAATGGGGTCTAGTTAGGCCCCTTGATGAAGCACAAAATATCCATTTGACAAGGGGAGCAAGACACAATATAAGAAATCCAATAAAATTGCCAAGCGGAGAACAAATCGCAGTCTGTACGCAATGGGGTACTGGAAACATAGACAAATTTATTGAACATGCTAAAAGACTAGGCTATGCGATAACGGAAAAGCGTTAAATAAACGACCCCAATGAACACATCTCTACAAGGGTTGTGTTTTCTTCGCTGTAACCGCTTATGATGCTGTCAATAAGTGCCGCGGCGGTTTCAACCGATGTTGTTACGCTTATACCAAGGGCACAAGCACGTCGCCTCATACGTACGCTGTCACGTTCTGGGTCGCGGCCTTTTTTTGATGTAGACACAATATACGCAATCTTGTTTTCATCCATCAAAGACAAAATGTTGCTCTTTGGATTTTGTGAGATTTTGTCAACTATGGTTACTTTAAGACCCTTATCACAAAGATAATCCGCCGTTCCTTTCGTACCAAAAAGTGTAAACCCTGCCTTAGAGAATTTCCATGCTACGTGTTCTATGCTTTCACGGTCGGATTGTTTGACGCTTATAAAAACTCCACCAGATTCACTTAACTTGTTCTTTGCGGCAACAAGACCCTTGAACAGTGCTTCTTTAAGGTTTCTTCCAATGCCCATGACTTCGCCCGTTGATTTCATCTCTGGACCAAGATGTGTATCCAAACCCGTTAGTTTCTCGAACGAAAACACTGGAACCTTGACCGAGATGTAAGGTGGTTCTTTCGCAATCCCAGGGGCTACACCAAGGTCTTTTAATTTGAACCCAAGCGCAGTTTTTGTTGCCAACTCGCACATCGGGATGTTTGTGACTTTGCTCATGTATGGTACCGTTCGACTTGCCCGAGGGTTGACCTCGATTACATAAATTTCGTTGTCATATAAAACATATTGAATGTTTATAAGTCCCCGCACCTTTAATGCCTTTGTAATTTTTTGTGTCAGAGCATAAATAGTGTTCATCAAATATCCGCCGATGTTAATAGATGGATAAGCGCAAATGCTATCCCCGCTGTGAACGCCTGTGCTTTCGATTTGTTCCATGACGCCTGGGATAAAAACGTCATCGCCGTCGCAAATTGCATCAACCTCGATTTCGCGACCTTTAAGATACTTATCAATCAAAATCGGTCCATTAAGTTCGTGCCCCAAGATGATTTTCATGTATTCCGAGATATCGCTTTGGTCGTACGCAATTATCATGTTTTGCCCACCGAGGACGTAACTTGGTCTAAGCAACACTGGGTAACCCAAATCTTTTGCGGCTTTAAGGGCTTCCTTTTCTGTATGAACACCAAAGCCTTTTGGTCGACTTATTTCCAGTTTTTCCAAAAGTTCGTCAAACCTTTTTCGGTCCTCGCAAATGTCGATGCTGTCTGCACTGGTTCCTATTATGTTGACCCCGCGTTTGTTTAATTCTTTTGCAAGTTTTATCGCTGTCCCACCACCAAAAGCAACAACCACGCCAACAGGCTTTTCGATGTTAATTACGTTCATCACATCGTCAATGTTTATGGGCTCGAAATATAACCTATCCGCCGTGTCAAAGTCCGTAGAAACAGTTTCAGGGTTATTGTTTATAACAATTGTTTCATACCCAAGTTTTTTCAACGTCCAAATACAATGTACGCAAGCATAATCAAATTCGACCCCTTGCCCAATTCGGATTGGCCCACTGCCCAAGACAACAACGCGTTTCTTTTTGCTCTTGTTTATATAGGGTAGAGCCTCACAATCTTTGTCGCCAACGACAGAGTAGAAGTATGGTGTAATTGAACCCTTTTTCCCAACATAAGGCGCAACAGGTTTATAAACCAAAGAAGGCCTCTTTTTCGGATTTTTGCGCTCCACAATGTTTTTAAGTCTTTCCAAAAACCAAGGGTTGACCTTTGTTATATCGTAAATCTCGTCAATAGAGATTCCGCGTTTGATTGCTTCGTATAAAACAAATATACGCTGATCAGTGACTTCGTGCAAAAGTTCGCGGATTCGCTTGTCTGTTTTGTTTGCAAGGCGAGGCAAGTTCAACGAATCAAGCCCCAACTCGGCTCCGCGAATTGCTTTTAACAGTGCATCCTCGAACGTGTCTGCAATTGCCATTACTTCACCTGTGGCTTTCATCTGGGTGCCAAGTGTTTTATCGGTGTGTACAAATTTGTCGAACGGCCACTTTGGTAATTTAACAACGGTGTAATCAACCTGTGGCTCGACACGCGCCAAATTTCCGCCTGTGATTGCATTTGGAATCTCGTCTAAACTGTAACCTATTGCAATCATGGTCGCCACCTTTGCAATAGGATAGCCCGTTGCTTTTGACGCGAGGGCAGAAGAACGTGAAACCCTTGGGTTGACCTCGATTGTTGCGTACTCCATAGAAGTAGGGTGCAGGGCAAGTTGACAATTACAACCGCCTTCAACGCCCAAAGCATTAACAATGTCAATGGATGCTTTTTTCAGCATATCAAGTTCTTGTTTTTTAAGTGTCTGTGTCGGTGCAACGACAATAGAATCCCCCGTGTGCACACCAACAGGGTCGACGTTTTCCATAGGACAGATAATAAGACAGTTCCCCTTGGCATCGCGCATGACCTCGAATTCGATTTCTTTCCAACCTGCAATAGATTTTTCAACCAAAATCTGGTTTATAGGCGACAAATAAATTCCATTAGAGCCAATCGCTTCCAGTTCTTTTTTGTCTTTGGCGATTCCTCCGCCCGCACCGCCCATTGTGAAGGCGGGCCTCACCACAACTGGATACCCGATTTTGTCGGCAAAACCCAACGCTTCGTTTATATCCGTCGTCGTGACACTTGGGCAAACTGGTTGTCCTATTGAAACCATGGTGTCTTTGAAAAGTTGTCTATCCTCGGCCTTGTCAATTGTGTCTGGGCTTGAGCCAAGCAATTGCACGTTATACTTTTTTAAATACCCAGATTTTGCAAGTTGCATACTTAGGGTCAAACCTGTCTGTCCGCCAAGACCCGACAAAATGCCGTCAGGTCGTTCTTTTTCAATAATACGTTTGACGGTGGTGAGGGTCAGCGGTTCTATATAAATCCTGTCTGCAATATTTGTGTCCGTCATAATCGTCGCTGGGTTAGAGTTCACCAAAATAATCTCAATCCCATTGTCCCTTAAAACCCTGCAAGCCTGTGTGCCTGCATAATCAAACTCGGCGGCTTGACCGATTACTATTGGTCCCGACCCAATAACCAAAACCTTTTTTAAATTCTTTCTAAGTGGCATAATTTACCTCCTCTCCTTTTGCCATTTTTTAAGCAGCGTTGCAATCCGTTCTTTTGAATCAATAACCTTAGTCATACTTTCCCCTCGGTTCAGTGTAATAATCACCCTTGCAATAAACGGTGTCAAATCAACCTCTTTGAACCAAGGTCTTTCAATTGTATCTTTTGATAAATAATTGAGGTTTGTCGAATAAACACTTTTCAAAACCCCGTCTTTATAAAGTTTGTCAAAACTTTCCAATCCGTCGTTGAACAATGCAAAAGTAGTGATAACACTAACATCTTTTGCACCTTTTGATTTGAGTTCACGCGCGACGTCTATTATCGTTCCGCCGCTTGCAATCATATCGTCTACTATTACACAAGATTTGCTCTTAACATCACGACCAAGGTACGCAAATTCAACAACAGGGTTCTTCCCGTTTTTTATAACGGTATAATCGCGCCGTTTATATGTAAGACCCATATCAATGCCAAGCATACTCGCATATTTAATGGCACGCTCTGTCGCCCCAATATCTGGGGATATTATAAGCATTTTTTCTTTGTTAATGTTTGCGGCTTCTTGGGTTATGAAATGTTCCAAGATTGCAAACGACGGAATGATATTATCAAACACATTGATTGGAATAGCGTTTTGCACATCAGGCGCGTGTATGTCGAAAGAAACAATATTGTTTACGCCTAATCTAACAAGTTCTTGCAGGGCAATGGCACAGTCCAAACTCTCACGACTGCGCTTGCGGTGTTGGCGCGAAGCGTACAAAAGCGGCATAACAACGGTAATTCGTTTTGCCCGCCCGTTCATTGCGGATATTGCGCGTTTGATATCTTGAAAGTGGTCATCAGGGCTCATACGGTTTTCGTTTCCAAACATTTTATAAGTACAACTATGGTTGCTTACATCTGCGATGATAAAAACATCTTTACCGCGAATCGGTTCAAGGAGTTGAGTTTTTGCCTCACCGTTTGAAAACCGAACCTCGTTGATGTCAATAACAAATTTTTCGTTCTTGGAACCAATTTTTTCGTTGATGTATTTTTCTACTAATTTGCCTCGGTTGGTAAAACTCCCCAAACAAACTAATGCCAGTTTTTCATTTCCATTATTTTTCAAAATTTACCTCGACAACCTTTCCTCTAAGTTCCATTCCAACAAAAGGACTGTTCACGGACTTTGATTCAAAAGTCTTTGGAACAACCCACTTTGCGTTTGGGTCAATTGTGATTTCGCCAACGGGTTTTACCCCGATTATTTTGGCTGGGTTATAACACATAAGTTCAACAATCTTTTCAAGAGTAAATTTATTTTGATGAAACAAAACCTCCAAGACAACCCCAACCGCGGTTTCCAATCCGATGACACCGTTTGGGGCCTTGTCAAATTCCACAGATTTTTCCTCTGGCGAATGTGGGGCATGGTCGGTTGCAATCGCATCAATTGTTCCGTCTTTAAGTGCCTCAATCACTGCAAGCCTATCTTCGCTTGACCGAAGCGGGGGAGCCATTTTGAAATTGGTGCTTTTAACATCTTTGTTTGTCAAAGCAATATGGTGCGGTGAAACCTCACAAGTTATAAGGTTCGGGTGTTTTTTCTTGGCTTCACGGATGATGGCGACACTTTCTTTTGTGCTGACGTGGCAAATGTGCAGACGGGTCTTGTGCTTGATTGCCAATTCAACATCGCGCTTCACAACCGTCCATTCACTGTCGTTACCTGTGCCTAGACCCAAATCCTCGCAATGAACCATTAACAAGCATTTCAACTTTGCGGCGCGTTTAAAGATTTCTTCCAAAACCTTTGGAGCCATCACGGATTTGCCGTCATCTGAAAAAGCAATTGCCCCCGCCTTTAGGTTCGCTTCCATGTCTACAATCTTTTCGCCGTTCAAACCAAACGTCATTGCACTCACAGGCAACAATTTTGCTATGCCTAAATTTTTTGCTTTTTCAATTTGGTATTTTATAAGTTCAGGTGTGTCAATCGTAGGCAAAGTATTCGGCATAGTACAAACCGTAGTAAACCCTCCGCGCACGGCGGACTTTAACCCAGACTCAATATCTTCTTTATGAGTCAACCCTGGGTCGCGAAAGTGAACATGTATGTCTACAAGCCCAGGAACAACCCACATTCCGTTTTTTGTTTTCATTTTTTGCCTCCTAATAATGTAATTAAAATTGCCATGCGCGCAAACACACCATTGTGCGCCTGCTCGAAATAAAGTGCCCTTGGGTCATCGTCTACGTCGGTGCTTATCTCGTCATTGCGGGGGAGCGGATGCAAAAGCAACGTGTCCTTGGAAAAACGTTCCATAACCTTTTTGTCTATTATCGGGAGTACCGCATTCTTTCCGTCATGACGTTCGCGCTGAAATCTTGTTTGATACAAAACATCTACGTCATGTGGAATCTCGTCGAAACTCTTGACAACAGTGTGCGGAATTTCACAATTAAATTCACAGCCCTTAGGTGCAAAACTAAAAACTTGCAAGCCCTCAAATTTCGAGAGCAACCGAACCAACGAGTTCGCAGTTCGGCCTTTTTTCAAATCACCCAAGACACAAATTTTTAGGTTATCCAACCTACCCTTGTGTTTAAAAATTGTAAACGCATCGAGCAATGACTGTGACGGGTGCTGTGCCGAGCCACTCCCACCATTAATTACGGGTATCGTGGACACCCTTGCCGCACGGTGGGCGGAATCGTCATCACCATTTCGCATAACAAAAGCATCGGCATATCCCGAGAGCATCCGCGCCGTATCTTCGATTGATTCGCTCTTTGCTGCACTTGAACTTGTGTTTGCGTTCTCGGTTGAAATTACCTTGGCGCCGACCCTTAGAATCGCTGACTCGAAACTTAACCTTGTTCGCGTGCTTGGTTCAAAAAAAAACGTCGCAACGATTTTATCGTCCAACGCTTTTTTAAACTTTTTCGGATTTTTGGAAATTTCAAATGCAAGGACCAACAGTTTTTCCAACTCCTCTTTACTTATTTCCTCTGTAGACAAAAAATGTTTCATCTTGAAATCCACAGTATCACGGAGGAAACACCTTGTCAACACCTAAAAAGATGTTCTAAAAATTATAAGGTCCACATATACATAGTGTATGTATAATTTCCGTCTTAAGCATTGTCCGTTGCAAGAACCATGTCACTTTAAATGCCCGCGAGAGATGACCAGTGCTGAACTTAAAAAAGCGGTCATTGAAAAGAACGCATCAAAAATCGACTTGACCGAATCGGTAGAAACTTGGCAACGAAGCGACCTTGTCCGCGATGTTATGCGACCAGGTTGTTGGGAAATTCAAGAACCCGTGTAATATCAGTATTGCAAAACATTTGCAAGGTTGTTAGTATGCTGTATGGGCGTATATCCATACAATCCGAATTGCGGTTGCACTGAAACCGAGAGGCGAAAAGCAAAACGTGCAAATATCAAGAAAAATATTCTGTTTTTCATAGGGATGATGTTAGTTAGCATAGCATTTGTTTTCTTGGGTTATTCGCGGGCATGGGAGAGCATTGAGTTTATTGGAACAAATCTGTTTGAACTCTTGATTTTGATTCATGCATTGATAATTTTGCTTATCGTAGTTTGGATGTTGTTTAATGGTGTTTTCGTAGTTCCATTTAAAACAAAAAGATATTTAAAAAAATGTTGCAACCTACGTGAAAAAGTGGAAACATATGTGAAAAGTTACTTGTCGTATCTTGTATATAGTTTCACCGTTATTCTTGCACTTTTGCATGGGGTAGGCATGATTTTCTTGGTCTTTCCGATAGAAGGTGTGGATATTAGAATGTTAATTCTGTCGATTATATTAATTGACGTAGGTTTGGCTTTTTGTCACATAATACACAATGTTAATGACACAGTAACTATTAAAAAAACAAAACAAAAAATAGAAGTCATGAGTTATGGCAAACGGTTTTCACTGACCATATTCGTAAACACAGTTATAATCGCTATTGTCGTTTATATATTTCTAACACAAATAGGTTGGAACGAAATTATAAACCTAAACAACTTGGAACAAGCCGATGGTTGGGTTGCTATTGCACTTCCATATATAAACCGATTTTCTTATATTATAATCTCGTTTTCAATAGCCTTCTGGAAGTTCTTCAAAAGGTTTAGGTTTTTCTTGAAACACATTATTGCTATGATAAAGGTTCTCTCCACACGTAAAACCGAAGCAAATTCGGTTATGTGTGAAGAGTGTGGTTGCATATTCAAGCAAACCCCACCAAAACAATAATTTGACAACACACCTAATTATTGTTATGATACAAAAATAATGCTGCTGTGGCTCAGTCGGTAGAGCACGTCCTTGGTAAGGACGAGGTCGGCGGTTCAAGTCCGCTCAGCAGCTCCACGAGCAAACGCCAGAATCAAAAAGGAGAACAGATGAAATTTAACGAAATGAACTTGCCCGACTTTATCGTACGGGCGTTGGATGCTTTGGGTTTTTCGGACGCCACCGAAATCCAAGAACAAACTATGCCCCTAATAGCGGATGGGGCAGACGTTGTTGGTTTAAGCCAGACAGGGAGCGGTAAAACCTACGCTTACGGAATCCCAGCGATTACGTGTGTTGACGAGAATTTGCCCGCGCCCCAAGTCCTAATCATCTGCCCAACGCGCGAGTTGGTCGCCCAAGTCGTTGATGCTATGAGAAAACTTGTTGTTGAAAAAACCTTGATTAAGATTCAGGCGATTTTTGGTGGGTCTAATATGGACAGGCAAATCACGTCGCTTAAACGCGGGGCAAAAATCGTAGTCGGAACCCCAGGTCGTTTAATGGACCACCTTAGGCGAAAAACCCTGAAACTTGACCACCTTAAAATGGTCGTCCTTGACGAAGCGGACGAGATGCTTAGCATGGGTTTTAAACCCGATATCGAAACCATTTTAAAATCCACAAAGCCAAACCGCCAAATGGTTATGTTCAGTGCAACTATGCCGAACGAAATCAAAAAACTGACCGCAACATTTATGCGCGACCCCGTGATGATTAAATCATCCACCCAAGACACCTGCCACGCGTCGATTAAGCAATATTTTGTTGCTTGTAAACGCACCGAAAAGGTCGAAACCCTTATAAACATTATCGGTGCGACCCACCCGTTTGTTTCTATTGTTTTTTGCAACACAAAGCGCATGACCGACGAATTGGCGCACAGTATAAAACAACTTGGTCACCCGACATATGCGCTTCACGGAGATATGCGACAACGCGAACGGAGTCGAACAATGGACTTGTTCAAGCGTGACGGCGGAATCTTGGTCGCCACAGACGTTGCTGCGCGCGGTATCGATGTTAAGAACGTGGACATAGTCGTGAACTTTGATTTCCCAAATGACGGCGAGTATTACACTCATCGAATCGGGCGCACGGGTCGGGCAGGGAAAGAGGGTTCGGCTTTTACGATTATAAACACGGCACAACAAGCCAAAGCGTTGCGTGACTTCACCCAAAGTGTCGGTGCCAAAGCGGAAGAATACCCGTCTTTGAGTTCTATGTCTTTTTCACCAGACGACTTAGATAAAAAGAAACCCAACCGCAATCGCCGTCGACCTAACAACCGAAAGCCTGGGGCGCGCCAACCAAACACCCACGGAGGTCCAAGGCGCACGGGCAACAAAAGCCACGCCCGCCACAATCGCACGGCAAGATAAACGGGA
>WQSK01000024.1 GCA_009787915.1 Bacillota bacterium | reverse complement strand
TTTATCGGCGGGGGCGTTTATCACGAGTTTGGGGCTCCACGTGTTTACGTATACATTTGGTTTTTCAACAACACAGATTCCGATTATTATGGTATCGCTGATTGTGGGTATTGTCGGGGGACAACCGTTTTGGTACAGGTTTAGCAAACGAACAGACAAAAAGACCGCACTACTCACTGCCCTTGGGTTGTTGTGTGTGTGCATGGTTGTGTTCTCTGCACTCTTGGCATTTCGCGAAGTCATTCCTATCGGCGCACTCATGTTCTATATATGTTCTACGATATTTTTGTCGGGGGTTGGCTCGGGGTGTTTGTATTCTATACCCATCAGTATGTACGCCGACTGTGTCGACAAAAGACGCACAGAAACAGGAATTGACAACGCGGGCAAGAGCGCAGGGTTTCTGACTTTTTGCACAAAGATATCCAACGCACTGATTTTGTTTATCATTGGGTTGAGCCTCGATATCATCGGCTTTAACGGAGCAAATGCAACACAACCCTACAACGTACAAAATTGGTTAGGGATAGTTCTTGTGACAGGTGTGGTTACGGCGAGTGTCATCGCGATGTTGATATACTCGCGCTATGATTTCAAAAAAGAGGACTTTAATTAAGTTGCCAAAGTTCCCCGCGACCATTTAAAGTAACCTGTGGAGTTTTTTCAAATACACGTTGCCCTGTGGATATTTATTGTCGCTCAAGTGTTCGGCTTTGTTTATGTCGGGATACAGTTTACGGCAAAGCAATTCAAAGACAAGTCCACAACGCTGAAACTATATGCGGTTGGAAATATTTTTTCGATTATCTCGAATGCAATGCTTTTGAATTGGGTGCTTGTCGGGGGCAAGTGTGTTTCCTTTTTCAAAAACCTTTCGTTCTCTTGGCTACAGAAAAACCGCGAGCGCGTGGGCAAAATCCTCTCCGTCGGTATGTTATTGTTTTTTATCTCTGCGGTTTTTATTGTCGGAATTTTTACTTGGGATGGGCTGTGGTTTAATTGGATTCTGATGTTCATGCTAAGCGTTTCATATTTTGGCGAATGGCACCGAAACATTCACCTCCTGCGCATAGGGTCGTTTTTATACCTTTGTGCGGTGTTTGTAAATGCCCTGATGTTTGCAAACTTTGCCGATATGGTAAAGTGCATCGTTTCCACAATCGCGATAATCGTCTTTTATATAAGGTTTTTTAGAAATAGGGGTTGCAATCCGTCAAATGAGTGTGATACAATAGTGCATGAGAGTAGATAAAGAAACACTTGATAAATACCAAAGTATTATCAAAATGGGCAAAGAATCAGATGCCGTAGAAAAATATCTGGGTAGCGATAAAATGTTAGAGAAACTTGTTGATGGTGTGATAGGAGCAAGCCTTCAAAGAAACACCATGGGATGGAAATTATATGCAATTGCACGTGTGGCATTTCCAGGGGCACCCGAAGAAGAAATAGCACAACAAGTCGAAGATTCAACCGTGAACAATCTATTGCATAATATGATGGAATTGCCGTTTATCGAGAAATTGGGCGATATGTATGGGCATGAAAAAATCAATGCGATAAAGCAAAATTTAATAGTAAAAGAGTTTAGTAGTGTTGCAAACATGCGCCTGGGTGCAGTGTATAAATTTCATCATAATAGACATGATGCCCCAGACCCAGAAAAGTACGTCAAGACCGTTATTGACATCCACACCATGTATGAGGTGGATGAATATGGTAGGATTGATGCCGTTTGCGACAGTGAGAAGTTACGCTTGCAGATGGTTGAAATCACCGATTTGTTCAAGGAAGAATATGAAAAAGATATTATGGATTTCATCGAAGTCAGAAACAACAAGTTCGAGCCAATTTTGGTTGAGATAAACAAAGAGCAAAAATTGCGCGCACCAAAAGATGGTGTCACACCAGCGAGTTCGTTAATCGCCGTTGACGCAGATACTGTTGGCGAACCAGCAGAATAAATTGGTGCTTAATGACGGTCTGAGTCAGGTAAACTTTGCGACTTTGGTCCGGGAGGATTTCCCCGCCTCTTACAGTTTGTTACCGCCCTGCCCTTTCGGTTTAAAAGAAACTTAGTACCCTTTCGGACACTCGCCCGGACTACCACTTAGCCTGCACCTTAATCTCTGAACCAGCGGTGTTGCCACCTCAGCCTAGAGGTTTTCCCTTTATTACTCTTACGAGCAACTAGGATACTGCACCGTCACCAAGCGATTATAGTATATGCCTATTTGCAAAAAATGTCTACACCATTTGACGTCCCGAATTTAATGAAGTATTATAGTTCTATGGAAGAAAAGTTCGACCCAACTGACATGCGTTCTACCCCCCCCAGAAAATGAAAAGGGCGGGGAATATTTAGGATACGGCGAGGACGACCACGACTATGGTGGTGGCCTTGCTATTGATGACGAGTACCAGGGCGACAGCAATGATGTGGACGATGAAAACGAATACGGTGGTGGCGATGATTTTAGCGGGAGGCGCGATTTTATCGACTCGATGACTGGTCGCGACGGAGATGCGACTGGTAATAACTCGGGCAATGAATTGGAGAACTATGCAGCATCGCAGATGTCGGACTTCGACGACCTTGGCGTTGGTGCGCGCGGTGGGGGTGTACCAAAACCCTCGGTAAAACAGCAAGCAAAAGAGATGAAAAACCCGCATGAGGCTTTGATTGACTTGATAAAAAAACTTGACCCGTTTGCTTTTGTAAACAGGTTTTGGCGCAAGATACAATATATGCCAGGCATTAGCAAACTTTGCAGGCAACTGGACAAAATTGTTTTTAAACTGGTGGCACCCAAAATCACGTTTTGGGGTGTAGCAGGACTTTTCATACTTTCTCTTGGCAAGTTCGTTTTCAGAACAGTCGAGGCATTGCTGGATTTAATGAGTAATGCTTTTCAAAAGATATTCGATATAATAAAGTTTGTAATAAATGTTGTTTTTAAACTCCCAATTGTGAAAACCATAGTCAACAAAATTAAGGAGTTATACATTAAGACACTAAAGAAAATCGCAGACAAAGCCAAAGCAGCAGCCGAAAAGGCCACCGCGGGAGTCAGAAAAGTTGCTGATGCCGCAAGGAGTGCCGTCGCCGTCGCGGACAGAATAAACAGAATACGACAAGGAAATATTTTACAAAACAAGGAAACAAAGCAAATGAAAGAGAAAAAGGGTGGTGGGTAAAAAGTTTTTATCAACCATGTGCGTGGTCGGAGTTATCAATTTGTTTCTGTAAATCATTCATAGCGTTTCTTAGACCCAACAACGCGGCCTTGACCTCGTCCTCATCGAACTTGTTTTGGTTTGGGATTTTGGAAAGATATTCCGACCGACCAGTGCGCTCGAAGTTCGCCGACGCGTCGTAGTAACCGACTTTTGTCGCGTTTTGTGAACCACCAGTGTGTTCAGACCTAATTTCTGTCAAACGACTTTGCAAAGATTCATACTGGCGCTTCATATCGTCTTGTTCTCGCCTAAGTTCCGCGACCGTGCGCACAAGGGATTCATCACGGTGCGACCTAACTGAAGTTGATGTTGTGGTCGTAGTTGATTTTGGTTGACTCGTCACAGTGTGCTCAACAACACTGTAGCCTGTCCGCACGTGCGGTTCCTCGTTCACGGTTTTTCTAAGTGCATCCATGCGACGTTGCAAGTCATCCATTTGCGCAGCCGTGCGCTCGATTTTTGCAGGCGCTTCACCAAGCGGTGCCGAAGAATAATTTGAATATCTGTCGCTGTCTGCTGTGCGCTCGGCTTTTTGTCGTTGTCGTTCAATTTTTGCGCCAAGAGCCTCAATACGGTCTTGCTTGTCAAAATCGTCTGCTTTCTTGTCTGGTTTTTTCACGGAACTCTTGACCTTAGACGGCTGAACCGCCAAAGTTCTTGCTTTACCTTTTATTGACTCCTTGCGGATTGGTATCGCGGGCATTGGTGCAGGTTCTGCCCTCAAAAGCGCCCTCCCGCCAACGGGTGCAGGCTCAGGTGTCGATTTTGTAACTGTTTTTGTTTCTTTGACAACAACTTTTTTTACCTTGGGTTCGACTTCTTCGTATTCCTCAACAACTGTAGTTTCAACAACCTTGGGTTCGCGCTTTTTTTCTGGTGTGCGAACTTGTTTTGGTTCAGGAGCCACAGCAAGAACAGGCTTTGAAACACGGTTTGGTTTTTCGGTAACTTCCGCGAATGGGTCGCTACACTCTGCCAGAACAGGTTGTTTTTTTACGGGCTTTTGCTTTTTGTTCGGGGTACGTTCGCACGCCTCACCGCAACTACATTGACAGTTCAATCTGTCGAACATTCTAAAAAGAACTTCAAACACATAGAACAGCAATAAAAACGTAAACGGAATTGCTACTATATATAAGGAAAGTAATGCAAACGGGACGGCCAAGATACCTGTGTTAAGAAGTGCAAACGCAAACCACAGCCATGCGACGGCAACGGCAACGGCTTTGCGGACTTGCGAGGCGAAACGTCTTTTGAATCGTAAAGACACAATAATCATCACGACGTTAAAAACAAATATTGCGCCAAGAACACTAAATGTTAGTATCAGCAGCAGGTTTGCGCTGTTAATAACATCTCCGATTCGTGCAAGTCCGTTCATAAAACCATTATACACCGAACAACCTCCGAACCGCTTGACGTTCTGCCTCTGTAGCAAATGCAGGGTTAGTGTTAATGGCAGTTCTGAGTTCGTCAGCCGTAGCAATATCATTCGAAATGTTAATTCTTACACCAACATATTCAAGTTCAAGCAAGGCGTCTACACCGAACAGGTCAAGAACTTCGTTTGCATTGCCAACGTCGCCTTCAAGCATGTCAACAATTCGGTCGGCGTCAAGGTCGGCGATAATTGTGATAAATTCAACCTCGGCACCCTTTGCGTCGATAGAAATGCCAGTGCCCTCAAGTTGGTCTTGGATAACCTCCACGATTACTGGGGCGAGGAATTCAGCACCGTCGTTGATGATGTCGCTGATTGTTCCAAGCAAATATGGAATATTGCTAAGGTCAATGTCGTCATCGCCAGACATGATTTCCGCCATCTGCAACATGCTTTGCATCGCGGTAAGTATTGAATACCATTCAATTGGGTTTTCGCTTGGGGTTGAACTCAAGATTTCAACAAGGTCATCAATCATGTTTTGCACACTTTCAGGTGCAATTCCAAGTTCCATATCATCGGCATTAAGCCCAGCAAGTTGGCTCCACAAGATTGTTCTCATGATACGACCGATACTGTCGCTGTTTGTAAGGATGTTAAAGACTTCAACTATACCCTCGTTTCTTTTAGGTTCCAGGTCGTCACGGATAAATTCGAACATATCAGGTGCACTTGCAAGGTCGGAAACGGTAGAGATACTATCAACAAGCGCAACGAACAAATTACCAAAATCGGTTTGTGCGTTTGTCAAAACAAGGTTCGCACGCATATCGGCGCGCGTGTCTTCGCACTCTACATCGTTAATACCAAACATATCAGCGAGCATTGGTTGATAGAAAGGTGCAAGGTCCTCGCTGAACAACGCGCTAACTATATTGAAGTTAAAAATTGTGTTAATAAGACCGCGGAATCTGGCTTCTTGTTCTGTTGTTCCAACAAGATTTCTGGATGCGTCATAAACTGCATCTGTGTCATCAAAGTTATCGAAAATCTCGGAAAGGTCAGACCAAAGTGCGTTCGAACCATATGGTGTATAGAACAAATCCCTAAGAACATTAACGATATTTAGGAGGTCCTCGCTGATTGCTTCAAAAGATGCGATTCTTCCAACAAAGTTGTATCCCGCGTCGAGAACAGGTTGTCTTTCTGAAAGAGGTGCGTTTTCGGAAATGTTTGCCATGTCAAGGAACATTTCGTCGAGCATTCCTTCTTCCCTAAGAATAGGAACAAGTTGGTCACCGAAACCAAGCAACACGCGAACAATAGATATATTAAGTACGCGTTCTACTGTGTTTTCGATAGCATCAAAATCTTCGGCTGACCAACGCTCTGCGCGTGAGGCAAAACCGCTGTCGTCACGGTTGATGTCGTCAACAATCGCTACGACATCCATAACCGTTCGTCCGATATTAACGATATCGCTTTTAACGTGTATGCGTTGGCGACCCTCTGGGGTTCCAACACGAACTGTTGTTAGGTAACGTGCACTTGCGGCACTCATTCCTTGAAAGCCTGTGATTCTGGTGATTACACCGAAAGCACTGTTTTGAATTTGTCGGTTGATGTCTTGCAATTCATAGATGAAATCTTCAAAACCATTTTCGTCGTCAAGGTCCCTGTATGTATAAGCAACCGCAGATGGGATTGCTTCGGAACCTTCAAACGCCGTTCTGTGATTTGCAACCGCGTTAATTGCGTGTATTGTTCCGTTGACTGGGATAAAAAAGAATCCAAAAAACACAAACCCTGTTACAACACCGATACCAACACCAGCCCAGCGGTAACGTTTTTGCGGAATGGTGCGTTGTCCGCTTGCGTCCCTGCCCAATTTTGGTGCAAAGAACCTGCAAAGAACCGCATAGACAATCCAAGAGATTCCACGGAAAACAATCAAGAGTCCAACGAACACCAACAAGTTGGCAAGCGCCCCGCCAAGTGCAACCGCGAAATTGATAAGTTCAGCGGCACCCTCTGTTGTTGCGGCACTCCAATGTTCTTGGACAATCGCGTCCTTGATAAGAGTGCTAAGCGCGCTGGTAACTGGACCTGTAAAAGCGGGTGTTAATAAGAGTGCGATACTAAAGAAAACCATAACCGTGATAAGGCGGATTAGCGAGCGTCGAAACCCCCGAATTGCCCCCCACATCACTCCGAACGCGATGAACAGCATGAACAACCCGAACAGAGATAGCATTATTGTTGAAACCACTTTAACCTCCTTATATAATGCAAGTCTATGCAACTGTACCACAGTTCATAGCATCAAGTCAATTATTTCTTGACGAAATACGATTTCAGGCATATCTTCTATATATATGGCAGAAAAAAAAGCAAGAGTAATAGCGTTTACGAACTGGAAAGGCGGTGTTGGTAAAACCACAACGTGTGTCAATCTTTCAGCCTTTTTGGCGGAGGCAGGCTTGCGTGTTTTGATTGTTGACCTCGACCCGCAGGGAAACGCGTCTTTAGGTTTAGGCGTAACCCCAAGAAAGCACAAGACAATCTATAATTTGCTGTGCGAGGATTGCGAGATTTCCGAGGTCGTGCAATTGACCGCGATGAAAGGGCTTGAGATTATTCCCGCCGATGTTGACTTGGCAGGTGCCGAGGAAGAACTTGTCAGGATGCCAGGGCGCGAGAGAATACTTAAAAACATCATCGACAAAATCGCCCACAACTATGATTATGTTTGTATTGATTGCCCGCCGTCGTTGGGACTTTTGCCTGTTAATGCTTTGACCGCGGCCGATGCGCTCATTATTCCAATTCAGTGCGAGTTCTATGCTATGGAGGGTATCGCCCAACTTATGTACACAATCAAGTTAATAAAAAAACATCTTAACCCGAACCTTTCTATAGATGGTGTTTTGCTGACCATGGAAAATCGTGGGAACTTGACCGAGCAGGTCGCCGCCGAGATTTTGAAATACTTTGGAAAGATTGTTTTTAAAACAAGAATACCAAGGAACATCCGCCTTGCCGAAGCACCAAGCCACGGCAAACCGATTAACCTCTATGACCGCAGGTGTTCGGGCGCGGTTGCGTATTTGAGTTTGGCAAAGGAACTTCTGCAAAGATATAAGTCACTTAAATAGATTAATCTATATCAGATATAAAATTATTATATAACACTAACTATACATCTTCCTCTATAATATACCTTATGAGCAATAACAAAGGTTTAGGCAAAGGTCTTGGGGCGCTGATATCGTTGTTTGACGAGGACATAGAAGAACTCGGTCCAAAAGGTGCGCCTGCATCACCAAAGTCGGGCGGGCAATCCGACCAGGACCCGATTAAGGCAGGTGCGACCGAAATCGCGATTGACCTTATAGACAACAATTCTTCGCAGCCTCGTAGGGTGTTTAATTCGGACGAGTTAGCCGAACTTGAACAAAGTATACGCGCCAACGGGGTTATCCAGCCGATTCTTTTACAACGCGTTGGTTCGCGCTATATGATTGTGGCGGGCGAGCGCAGATGGCGTGCGTCCAAGAATGTGGGTCTTAAAACAATCCCTGCGCTTGTACGTGATTACACGAACAAGCAGGTTGCCGAGATTGCTCTTGTTGAAAACCTTATGCGCAGTGACTTGAATGAAATCGAGGTTGCGCTTGGAATAAAAAAACTTGTTGACGCCCACGGTATGACCCAAGAACAAGTTTCAAAAGTCTTGGGTATCAGCCGAAGTGCGGTTGCTAACTATCTTCGTTATTTGGGGCTCCCGACCGAAGTCCAAAAAATGCTTGAGGCAAACCAAATCTCTGCGGGGCACGCAAAGATTCTTGCAGGTATTGAAAATGTAATACAATGTCTGTCACTCGCGCGTAGTTGTGCATCTGGGATGTCTGTGCGTGAACTTGAAGCGGCCGTTCAAAATGTCAAGGTCAACGCAGGCGCGATAAATCCGAAACTTAGGCAAAGTCTTGAACTTAAACAATTTGAACTTGCGCTCACACATATGTTTGCCACAAAAGTTTCTATCGCGGGTAACGATAGCAAGGGAAAGATTGTAATAGAGTATGCCTCACAAAAAGACCTCGAACGCATCATGAAAAAATGTGGGCAGTAAAAAAATGTTCCACGTGGAACATTTTTGTTTGTAATTAGAAATTCGGAGTGACTCTGTCGAGGATTTGCGCGCGTGCCGTATCGCCGAATGTCGGCAATACATTTTCGACTACAAGATTAAAAATCCAACGCCCAACAGTGCTGCCTTCAAAGAGCCAGTCCACAGAGTTGCCCACGAGCGGGATGACGGACAAGAGGAAAGCCAAGGTGGACAACAAAATCATAAGGCACGCAAATTTTGCTATGCCCAAAAATATGCCCAAAAATTTATCAACGCGGTTTAAAGTTTCATTGTTTTCTTTTGCGCGGCGGATGAACTTTCCGACTATGTGGAAAAATATGCGGAACAGAATGTATACAACCGCACCGCAAATAAAGATTGTCAAAAAGCGACCGCCTGCGCCGCCGAGGATGCCGTCAAAGGTTCCAAAAATTCCAAACCACCTGTCAAGAAGTCCAGCCAGTGGGCTTGCGAGAACGAACGCGACTATGAGGGATACGAACTTTGCCGTGAACCCGACAATCGCGCCCATAAGGCCACGATAATATCCGTAGCCCAAGCAGAACAAGAGCAATATCCCCAGCAGTATGTCCAACACCATATATAGAGTATAGCCCACTCTGTTGTTTCCTCCAACAAGTTTTTGCTATAAAAATGTTCCACGTGGAACAATTATTTTTCCTCCAGCGACCGTGAAGATTCTTGTCCCAGCGGTCGGCTTGTGCCCGAAAGCGTTCGTCGTGATAATTGTTTGCGTTCCTTGGGTGAGGGAGAGGAGTCTTGATTGTCTGGCATTATCCAGTTCGCTGAAAACATCGTCTAGCAAAAGAATCGGCGTACTCCCCGTGATGCGCGTGAACAAATCGAGTTCGGCCAACTTGACGGCAAGGGCAATGGTGCGTTGTTGGCCTTGGCTCGCAAAAGTTCTCGCATCAAGGCCGTCGGTCGTAAACTTTATGTCGTCACGATGCGGCCCAACTGTTGTGGTTCTCAAGCGCAGGTCAGCAGAACGCGCCGAGTGTATAGCCTCAAGCAATCGCTCGCGCCCCATGGGGTTGTCTTTCCTTGCGCTTGCGGCTGGCGATGCATTGCCCGTGGTCTGTGGGGCGTTAGTGCCACCTGCCTTGGTCGGGGTGTGTGCTGGCTCATATTCAAGGGCCAAGTTTTCGCCGTTGCTAAGTTCCTTGTGGATTCTTGATGCTGTCGTTTTTAATTCTTCGCAAAATAATATACGCCTGTCTATTATATATGCACCTGCTTCCGCAAGTTGCTCGTCCCAGATATCGAGCCCCCTCATATCGTCCGTGTTTGGGTTTATTGTTTTTAGGAGCGCATTCCGTTGTTTCAAAATTTTGTTATATCTAAGGAGGTTGTAAAAATAGGTTTTATCAATCTGGCTGATGTCGATGTCCATAAAACGTCGGCGGTCTTGCGGGGATTCCTTTACAAGTTTCAATTCGTCGGGGCAGAAAAAGATACAGGTCTTTGTTCCTATAAGTTGCCCCATCTTTGCGATGGGGATGTTGTTGATTGTTATTTGTTTGCCCGACTTGCCAGGTTGAGTTGATACCAAAACTTCAATTTGGGTTTTAACCGTAGAATCGGTTGCACAAACAATCTTTGTGACCGCACGGGTTTGTCCTATGCGGATGACGTCGCGGTCCTTTGCGCTCTTAAAACCTCGACCAATGCAGGCTATATATATAGATTCCAAAAGGTTGGTCTTGCCTTGTGCGTTTTGCCCGACAAAGACGTTCAACCCTTCGCCCAGTTCGACATAGGTGTCGGCGTGGTTCCGAAAGTTTTTTAGGTGTACCGATTTTATTTTCACACACAATTATAACACTATTCATCTTCTGTGCCAATAATATAACCCGCTGTTACCTTGAAAAAATCACAGAGTTTTCTAAGGGATTCAAGGTCGGGCTCCGACACGCCACGCTCCCAGTTGCTTATGGTTCTATAGTTTACCCCAATTTGTTCCGCCAGTTCTGGCTGTGTCAGGCCGCGTTCCTCGCGCAGTTCTTTGAGTCGAAATTTTCTAATCTTTTCCATAATTATATTAAAACCCAAAAACTGGGAGAAAACACTTGACTCCCAAAAACTGGGATATTAATATATTCAGTGGGAGGGCATTATGGATGAGATAAGAAAGCAGGCGAGGGAAGTTGAAGGTGCGGTCAAGCGACTGGAAAGCATGATGAAAGAAAAATTGGTCAGTCAGGACATTCCGATAAACCTAAAAAAGGTTCTTGATAATATGCAATATTTGCTGGGTTATATAACTTGCATGGAAAACAATGGGGTTAAGTAAATTTTCGCTTGGAATTTTTTTATATATATGATATCGTTATTGTATGAAACTAACATGTGATGGAATTGAGTTGGCCGAAGCAATCGGAATTGTCGGCCGTGCAGTTGGGGCGAAATCAATGAACCCAATTTTGGAGGGCATAAAATTGACTGCCAAAGACGGTCAGTTGATAATTGCGGCCACTGATTTAGAGGTTTACATCCAGCGCACAATCTGCGCCAACATCGAGTCCGAGGGAACAACCGTTGTTCCTGGAAAAATCTTTGGTGATTACGTGGCGAAACTTAAAGAGAGTGTCGTTGAACTTGCCCTTTTGAAAGGCGACCATATGACAATTAAGCATGGTGACAACGTTGGGGACTTTCAATGTATGCTTGCCATTGAATACCCCGACATTGTCAACATTGATAAAAAACCACACTTTTCTATCAAGTCCGAAGCACTTCGCGACTTTATCGCAAAAACACGTGTGAGTGTCGGACAAGACGATAGTCGCCCAGTTTTGAAAGGTGTACTTTGTGAAATCGCGGGCAAGCGTTTGACGGGTGTGTCTTTGGACGGGTTTAGGTTGTCAAAAATTAATAAGACAATCAATAATCATGCCGATGATTTAAAAGTAATTATCCCAGGTCGCAGTTTGGAAGAAATACGAAAACTTGTTGGCGATGATAATGGAGAAGTTTCTATTATAATTGATAACAAGTTTTTCCAAGTCAATATAAACAAAACTATGTTCGCAGGTCGTTTGGTCGACGGCGATTATATAAACTATGCGCAAATTATCCCAGACAGTTTCACAACAAATGTTGTTGTAGAAAAAAGTGCTTTTGAATTTGCGGTAGAGCGTGCAGGTCTTTTGGTCCGCAGCGACAAAGTAAACCTCGTGACAGTCGATGCTTCGGACAAAACCGTTGCGATTACGTCTAATAACGAGATTGGTAAAATCTCGGAAAAGGTCGCCGCAAAAATCGAAGGCCGAGATATCAAGATTTCTTTCAATGCAAAATATCTATATGATGTGTTAAAAGCAATAAACGACGAGTTCATAAAAATCAGTTTCGGTACGGAACTTAGCCCTTGTATCATAGAGTCGGCAAAAAACGGGGACTACTTCTTTTTGGTTCTCCCAGTAAGGATGAGTTAATGCGGCATGGATATCAAAAAAATCTGGGAGGATTCCAAGAAACACATCACGGATAAAGTATCTCAGGTCAGTTTTGACTTGTGGATACGTACCCTTGCTCCTGAGGCTTTTGAGAACGGCGTTTTTATTTTGGCCGCACCAACAACAATGGGCAAAACCCAAGGCATGAACGATAGACACTTTATCCATATAGATGCGGCTATCAAAGCAGTCGCCCCAATTGTAGAGTCCGTGCAAATTATTGATGCCGTCGAACAAGAAGCGCGCCACAAAGTCACAACCGAGATTCACGAAATCCATGAAATCAAAATCAAGGCGGGGCGCAGAAATGCGGACTTGCGTGTTAATGCAAATCAAACTTTTGACAACTTTATTATTGGTAAAAGCAACCAAATCGTTGCCGCCGCCGCTGAGGCTGTTGCAAAAAAACCTGGTAAAGTAGTCAACCCTTTGTTTATCCACGGGGGAACGGGATTGGGGAAAACGCACTTGTTGAATGCAATAGTGAACCACCTTTTGATACAAACGCCCGAGCCAAAAATTGTTTTGGTTACAAGCGAAAAATTCACAAACGACTTTGTTAATACAATGATGAATTCAAAAACAAATCCCGTGGCAACCTTTCGTGAAAAATATCGTGAGGCGGATGTGTTGCTTATCGATGACATACAATTTATCCGCGACAAAAAAGGGACCCAAGAGGAATTTTTCCATACGTTTAACGAACTCATAAATGGGGGCAAACAAGTTGTTTTGACATCCGACCGACACCCTGACGAAATGGCTACCCTCGAGGACCGTATGCGAAGTCGCTTTAAAAGCGGTCTTATTCAAGACATATCAAAACCCGATGTGGAAATGTGGATGGCTATTCTACAAAAAAAGGCTACGGCTGAAAACTATAGGTTGTCTGACGAGATTTGTGAGTACCTTGCAAAGATTGCCCATGAAAAAGATATGAACGTCCGCGAGATGGAAGGGAACCTTACCAAGATTAATTTCTATGCGACCCTCCGCGGTCGGTCAGAGCCAGATATTGATGATTGCAATGCGGCTATGAAAGAAATACAAGACAACACCCGATATCGTACAACCGCCGAAACTATTATTGGCCAT
>WQSK01000023.1 GCA_009787915.1 Bacillota bacterium | reverse complement strand
GTATGGCGGGAACCGTGTTTGGGATGGGGATGATGGGGAACATTGCAGCAGGTATGGCCGCGGTGCCTCCGCCACCTGCACCGCAACCGAATGCGGGCGGAAAAAACTTTTGCCCAGACTGTGGCACAAATATTAAAGGCAAAAAATTCTGTTCAGGCTGTGGTAAAGCCGTTGGCGCAGGCGGTTGTTCGGCTTGTGGCGCAAAAATGAAACCAAACGCCAAATTCTGTGCCGAGTGCGGCACCAAAGCATAACGCTTTTTAAGGAGATAAAAAATGACTTGTCCAAAATGTAAAAAAGACACTACGGTCCTTGTGACCACAGAAGCCAGACGTCGCGTACGTGAACGTCGTGGAATTGTTACAACGATTTTGTTCTTCCCGTTCAGACTTGTAAGGGGATTGTTCCGCATAATGTTCGGGCGTAAACAAACATATCATCGCAAACAACACTGGCACTGTAATTACTGCAACCACGATTGGAAACCTGTGACGGAATAATCTAACTATATTTTGAAATTATTTTCCGCGTAAAAGGAATCCATTTTTTGGCGGTTTTTTCTTCGCCGTACTTTATGATGCCGAAATGTGGGCTTGTAAAAACGCACATATCAAGTTTAAGTTCAACCTTTTTTCTTAAAACCTCATCCGCACCATAGTAATCCAACACCAGGTTCCCAAGCATCACATCATCAATTCCAAAGTCCGCGGCCACGTCATAAAGACCTGCGTTCCCAAAGTCAATTAGTCCCGCCTTACCGTTGCTATCGATTAAAATGTTTGGTTCAAAAATATCCCCGTGGCAAAAAACACGTTCCTCGCCAAGGTCGCGCCGCTCCTTTGACAGGCGCACAAGTAATTGCTCCAACTCTTCAAACTCTTTTTGGCTTAAATGTTTTTTAAAAAACTCTTTGGTTTTCTTAAAACATTTTTCATAGTTCAAAATTTCATCGTCCAGGCTCTCACCCAAAATGTCAAATTTTACACCGTGTATTTGCTTCATGGCGTTCGCAAGTTGTTTTGCAATAACCTTGCGCTGTTTATCAGTAAGATTTACTTCTAACAAAGGGGTACCCTTAACCCCATACAACACAATACACCGACCGTCCTCGGCGAGGTGTTTAACTTTTTGTATGTTTATGGGCAGGCGCAGAGTATTTAAATGGTTTAAAACTTTCGCTTCTTTTTCATAATTCACAAAGTCAAACCGCGGAAACTTTACGACAAACTCACCGTCGTTCACTATGTATGCACGGCTGCAATGCCCCTCGTCGTTGGCTTTGATTTGTTCATCCGTGGCACCTGTGAGTTCTTTTACGGTTTCAATCTCGTTTTTCATCTTTTACCTTCTCGTTCCTACACCATGGGGTCAGGTATTTATACGTAGCCCATGAAATCCCGTACGAAACAGCAACGGCGACGGCGACCAAAATTGTCAACAGTAACATATTAAGCAAATAAACGCCCGAACCGAAAATGGTTATTGGCGATGCAAGGTTTGGGAGCCCATAAACTGGGGCAGTGAATAAAAAGTTTGTCCCTAGCAATGGGTTTAACAAAAACCCCAAGAATAAAAAGTACACAAACACCCACGCGGCATTGATTGCAACGTGTTTTATTCGCGGTGTAATCTGTCCAGTCAAAAGCATGAACAATGGAATGATTATAAGAAAAGCGTGCAAAAAATAGGACTCGGCAATATAATACGTCCAAAACGTGGAGGTATTACTTGTTACGTAAAATGTCATGGCGTTGTTCATGATGCCTCCGAATAGCCCGAATGTTATCATAAAGTTTTTGATGACTCCGCTGTTCATGATTATGCCGATGATAAAAATGATTGCGGATATATTTGATAGGTTCAGCGGTAAAGCGGGCTCTAGGTCAGCGACAGAGTCGATTTCCCTAAGCAACGGAACCGAGATAGGTCGGGAGAGCGGTGACAACAATATTATCATCGCCATGGTTATTGCAACCGTGCGTGCGGTATCTGTTCCTCGGCAAAGATAGGCAAGTGCCAATGGCATGGCAAATGATGCGAGCAACGCATAGACGTGCAAAAAAGTTCCTGCTCTCCATGGTGTGTGCCAATGGCGAAATGCCATATATGTAAATGCAAAAAACGACCCAACCAAAAGGTGCAAAATTATATGTTTTCGGTTTACAACGATTTGGTTCTTGCGGGATTTAACCTCGTAAGTAATAAACGGAATCGCAAGGAGTATCAAACAAACTACAATATCTAAAAGTACCAACACGTTTGGTTTCTACCTCTTTTTCTTAGCCGCAGTTGTTTTCGTCTTTTTTGCAGGGGTAGATTTAGGTTTTTTTGATTTAGTTCTTGTTTTACTCGACGTCCTTTTAGCCGCTTTGTTTGCTTTTGCCGTTGCACGTTTTGCTTTTGTCGCGCTCTTCTTGGCGGCACGTGCTTCCTTTTTTTTCTTTCTTTGCGGTGCTTTCAAAACATCTGAATCGGTTAATATCTCGCCACGCTTTTTAGCAAGTTTTTTCTCCTCATGGATTTTAACTTTTTCATAAGAACAAAACATAAGGTAAACAAAAGTAGGAATAGTAATGTTTTGCGAGCGGAACTTGTAAACCGAATCTTGGACGGTTCTTAAAAACGCATTTGACCTAAGGTTTTGGTCCAAAACACCCTTGTTGTGTTCTTCGCGCTTTTTATCGAGGTTCGCCAAACAATTTCGGATGTCAGACAGGTTTTCTTCAAACGTGATAAAACTATTTACAATCAGCATTATGATACCAAGGGACGGAATAAAGATGTTCGCAATAGTATTAATAAACGTGTCGTCCAAGATAAACGAAATCACAATAAGACCGACCAAGAAACCAATCCAAGCGGTGTACAGGTATAGGCGTGAAAATTGCAGTAACTTGTATTCATTCGTGAACTGTTTGTGTTGGTTCAAAAAGATTGAATAACTCTTGGTGCTCTCTGCACTGGTGTTCCAATAATAGTTTTTGAACTTGCCACGGTCTTTGACACGGCGCGAAAAGTTATCAATCGCGGCTTGGGTCAGGGGCTTTGTCATTAACTTGTTTGACGGGATATCATAAACACGATGGTCATAAATATCCATAAGACTTGCAGACAGTTGTTGAAAACGACTTGCAATAGTAAAAAATATCGCGTCGATAATCAAAATAAGACCCGCAATAAACGCAAACCACAATGGGTCCATGAATCCGTTATAGTGGTTGGCTATACCCGCAACACACGCACCTATTGAAAGAAGTGTAGGCAACATCTTAAGCCCACGCTCCATCCTCGTGCAGTAAATGCTTGCACGGATTAACTTAATGTTTTCTGGGTCGTTTTGTCTGTCGAACATCATTATATATGTCATATCATGTATTGACAAACGTGTCAACATCAGTTATGATTTTTCACATGTGCGGGCGTAAGAACTTTACTTCGTAAAGACCTTGCTTCCGCTACGCGCGGGCGTAGTTTAGTGGTAAAACTTTAGCCTTCCAAGCTAACCTCGAGGGTTCGATTCTCTCCGCCCGCTCCAGATTCCTGCCAGTTGAATTTTTACTTGACTGTTGTATGAATAAAAAGCAGTTAAAAATTATTTTTGGCGACACACCGAACTACTTTTGGTAAAGTATGATACCATGTTGGAATGCCTTGCTCATGAGAATGAGGAACTTGGCAGGATATTAAACAATGAATAACCTTTGCTGAGACCCAATGTTGGATAATCTCGATAGCCAGGGCTCACTGTTTGCATAATGCGCAGGGAGTCTTTTTATCTTTAAATTACTCCTGCGACAAAAATAAAAGGAGATTAAATTATGGAAACAAACACAATAGAGTTCCAGATTGGCGCAACAGGACTGGGGCGAATTAATCTGTTCACTGGTGCATTTGAACTTTTAGAGAGCGATGCGAAAGTCGAGGTTGTTACCACTCAACATTCGGGAAGAGTTGTTAGTGTTGCACTAAAGCAAAAGGTCAACACAGATGTTCCGCTGCGACTTATTTTGGCAATTACTTACAACGGTGATTCGAGAGTTGTAACTGAAGCAGAAACAGGAACTATCACAAAATATGTCCTTAACAAAGAAGGGGAAATTATCACAACGAGAGTCGAATCAAACGGACACGTTGGTATAGCAATTAACAACCATACAAACTTAGTTGACATGGATACAAATTTTGACAAGACACTTACGGTAGTTAAGACAACACCAACGGTCGTCACACAAACTGTGTTTAACAAGGTTAATGGGAAACCCGTGAAAGTTAAGGAAGCCGAGATCAAGATTACACAAGAGAGCGATGCCCGTGGGAATATCGTAAAAGAAATAATTGAGAGTGGCGAAGAAAAGCCTCAAACAATTCGATACCAGTACGACCACCAAAATAGAATTGCTAAAACCATAATCGATGACGAACTTGTAACGCGAGTATCCTACAAAAATACTGGCAAAGTAAATAGCCTTACACTTCACAACAGTAAAGACCCGATGACTATTTTTGGTTATGAGAACAATTCTCAGGGTAGTGGAATCGCAAAGGATATTTCATACGTTGAAGAAGATGGATTTTTGAAAGAACTAAAATCTAACTCGGCAAAAATTGGATATGAGTATGATGATTGGGGGAACTTGGTTGCAATTTCTTACAACGGAAAGCCTTATGTTAAGTTCGAAACTTCAGCATCAGTGGAGAGCAATATTGTCAAAGCTGCGTATGCAAACGGTGCGAGCATGCGCACAACTTCGACCAAGAGCGGAGAAATTTTGAGTGTTGAAAAAAGAAGTACCCCAACAGGTCAGTGGGAACTTCTTGCTCCCGAACAACTTCAAGAGCAAAGTCACAACAATGTCGAAGTCAAAAAAGAACTTGATGGTATGGGGAGAATCAAAAAACTGAGGACACCATTTTCGAATGAAACATTCTGTTACATGTCTAATCCTAGAGGCATGGCAACCGCGGTAATGAATCAGCACAATGTAAGTTTCCAATATGGTTTGGGTTTGACTACTATGCAGAATTCACATCAGCATGACAGATGTGGCAATATTGTCAGAGCCAAAGAGCATGGAAGTGTTTTCCAAAACTATGAATATGACGAGTTAAATCGACTTGTGAACGACAACGGAACAAGAATGACCTACGATGTAAGCGGAAACATTTTGCAACGTGGTCAAAATAAATACGAGTATATTGGCGACCAAATGATTTCGTTTAACGGACAAAAATGCAAGTACGACGAAATTGGGAATCCAACAACTTATCGTGATGTTCTTGTGCGATGGAGTTTGCGTGACATGACCCGATTTGGTGATGTTGATTTTCGCTATAATGGCTCGGGTCTTTTGGTCGAAAAAACACATGGTAGCAACAAGACAAAAATCAAATGGAGCAACGGATTTATAACAGACGAAGAACGCGAAATCAATGGTGACACGATTACAATTCAATATTTGTACGGTGATGATGAATTGCTTGGCTTTAAACTGAAGCGCAAAGACGAATCAGAACGTACTTTTTGGTATATCAAAAATATCCAAAACGATATTGTGGCGATTTTAGAACAAACTCAAAAAGGTTTAACTAAAGTTGCACAATATAACTACGATGCGTATGGGAACTGTGAGGTAAACAATTTAACCTCTGAGAACATCGGGGAGTTGAACAGTTTCCGCTATCGTGGCTATTTTTACGATGCTACGATTGGAAAGTATTATCTACGCACAAGGTGGTATGACCCCGAAACAGGTCGCTTTATGAATATGGATGATATATCTATTCTAGAGCAAACCGTGGCATTTCCGAACGGGTTGAACTTGTATATCTACGCAGGGAACAATCCTGTCATGAACGTCGATGAAAATGGGATGATTTTCAGGCGCGTTCTACGAGGAATAGGGAATGTCGCCCAAACTATTGTGAACGGTATGACGAGTGTAATACGTACAGGTGCAAATCTTATTTTGAATCCCACATCTGTAACTAACACGCTGACTGGTGGGGCAAGCAACCCTGCGCCAGTAAAAGTCGGACCGCCGTCAAATAAGTTAAAACCCATAGATGGATTAGATCACTTTCCTCAAATCTATGGTGGATTTCCAGGTGTAAGCCCAGAAAGATATCGTGGTCCAACAGTTGCTGAAAGTATTAGCAATGCATTCAGAAATGTAAACAATGCCTTGCCCCTGCCATTTATGCCTAGAGTCTTTTTACCAAGACAACAACAGAGACAAGGAATGTGGCGGAGCACAAGTGGATGGAGAATAATATAACTATTCTGCCTCTCCACCTATGTACATATCTGAAATTTCTTCGTTGTATCCACATGCAGAACATATGTATTGACGCTTGACTATTATTTTTTCGCAGATATATGCAGGGCGAGTTACCGTTTGTCTTTCGATAGTACCAACATGTCTATTCGTCGAATTAACAAGTTCCATATTTTTGGTGTCGCACTTTGAACAATATTTTTCTATGATTTGCTTTTGGGCTTTCACAAATTTTACTGAAAGCCCGAAAGTAATCACAGAAAATGCTAGCATACCCAAACTTATTATTCTATGAATATCCAGATCAATAATCAGGCTAACAATTAAAGAGACAAAACTAACAGGCACAAGTATTAAAAAGATAATTTGTACCTTCGCCAAAAGTTTCAACGCTTTCTCTGCTTTCATTTTATTGGTCACGAACTTATTTTATAAGATATAGAACAATAAGTCAATCTACGCAGGAAACAATCCAGTAATGAACATCGATGAAAATGGGATGATTTTCAGGCGCGTTCTACGAGGAGTAGGGAATGTCGCCCAAACTATTGTGAACGGTATGACGAGTGTAATACGTACAGGTGCAAATCTTATTTTGAATCCCACATCTGTAACTAACACGCTGACAGGTGGGGCGAGTAATCCTGCGCCAGCGGTTATATTTGCGCCAAGACCTACACCCGCGCAACCTAAATTCCCGAAGATTCCTAAGAACCCAGAGAGATACCTTCCTCCGCCTGATCTTCCTTTCGATGGGTTCCCTGATGGTGTGTTAATAGAAACAGGGAACAACGACTCATGGCTAAGGAATGCATTTAACACGATAGGAAGTACTATAAGACCTCGTCTTTTACCTCGGCCAAGCCCTAGTAGAAGTCCATCTGGATGGCGAGTGTTATAAGTCACTTGCACGACATGTGATCTGCGTGGACTCCTCATTTTCACAGTTTCCACATTTGTACTTTTTTGTGACTTTTATGATTTTTGCATGCGACGATAAAAAGCCAGGTATGAAGAACAAGATATATGATGCAATTCCCCCAGTTCCAGAATATTTCACAAAATCCTGTTTTTTGTCGACCAAAATCAAACTAGGAGTCCCGCATTTTTCACAGTAAATCTCAGCGTTAAATTTTATTGCTTTTACTTTATTTGCAAGGAAAACTAAAAACACAATCGATAAAGATATTGCTATTAATCCGAATCCGAGCGACCAATAAGATTCGATAATTGCACCTGTGATGAATGACGCTATACCAGCAAAAATCAACAAGAAGAATAAAGTTTGAAACCCCGCTATTCGTCGCAAGCGCTTTTCTTCAATTTCCTTTCTTGTCATGTTTTAAATGTATATTAAAAATTAATTTAGGTCAACCTCACTAGTGTAAATACCATCGGCTGTGTTAACTGGTGGGGCAAGTAATCCTGCACCAGCAAAAATAACTCTACCAAAAAACTCAAGACAATTTCATGGACTGGGTCATTTCCCTCAAATTTATGACGGATTCCCAGGAGTAAGTCCAGAAAGAGACCGTGGTCCAACAGTTGCTGAAAACATTGGCAATGTATTCAGAAATGTAAACAATGCCTTGCCCCTGCCCTTTATGCCTAGAGTATTTTTACCAAGGTCGCCGCAAGGTCGTGGAATGAGGCGCAATTTTGGTTGGAGGGTATTATAAGTTTATTTCTTATGCTACCCTCGATAAGGAAATGATTCTTCACTTGGATACGTGATTGAAGATGATTTTTCATGACCACAGTTTGAACATTTGTAATATTTCGTCTTCTCCAATATTTCATGTGAATAATAACCACTTGACCAATAATTTTTGAATTTCCCAGTTCTTTCAACTTTACTTCCCTTAAAGCACAAAGAGGGTTGGTTGCACTTTGAACAGTAAGAGTCGATTCGTCTGTTAAGCGCAATGCTAATTACCCAAATTATAGCCAGAAGAATAATTATTAAGCCGAATAAACACAATCCAACAACAAGTAAAGTTGAAATTTCGATGATTCCACCTACCACAAAGACAATGACTGCAAGAGGGATGCAACACAATAAGCCCACGACAATGCGTCTCAAAGATTTTACTCGCTTCATATCTTTCCGTTTATTTATCTCCACTTGATAAGTTTATATGAAAAACACCAAATCGTCAAGTCAAGGAATTGCAAGCATAGTCAGCGCAGGTGCAAATCTTATTGTGAACCCCACATCTGTCACGAACACACTGACAGGTGGGGCAAGTAATCCTGCACCAGTAAAAGTCGGACCGCCGCAAGTAATAAATCCCAATCCGAAGCCTAAGCCTCCAATCATTGACCCAAGTAAACCACCGCATTGGGATATCTATGGAGGGTTTCCAGAAGTTCAATTTCCAAACAGGCAACCATCTCGTTTTGTGACTGGAGTAAGACGAATAGGAAGTGGTATCAGAAATGCCTTTTCAAATCCTTTCAGACCTGGGATAAGAGTAATTTAATTTTTTAAATCAATTTCCCTTGAAACTTCTTGTGAGGATGTTCCATGTCCACATTTGGTACACTTAAAATATTTTGTTTCTCGAATTAGTTTGTTATGTGAAGATAAAAAATTAGGGATAAAGAATAAAATATATGATGCAATGCCACCTGTGCCTGCAACGCCAGCATCTTCTCTTGATGTTTTAATGATTCTGAATGAAAACAATTCGTCACATTCGGGGCATATAGTTTTAATTAATTCTCTCTTTTCCTTAATGTTTTTACAAAGAATTATGAAAAATATTATTGATAAAAATGATAGGATGATTCCCGAATAAAGAAGCACATCTATCTCGACGGTTATATCAATTATCACTAGAGCGACTCCGACAAAAAATGAGAATACAGAAAACAGACAACAAAAATTCATTCGCCGCAAACGCTTTTCTTCAAGTTCCTTTCTTGTCATAACACAAGAATAAAGACATTGACGCAATAAGTCAAGCAACCCCAAAAAAGCAAGAGCGCCAATGTGGTAATTATTTATAAGTCATCAAGTAGTATCTCATGCCAAAAATAATTCCGCCTGACTACTGGTTCAACTATGGCACATACGGGTGCTCCATTTCGTGCACAGTTGAACTTTTTCGTTTGGACTTGTTCAGACATGGCCCTTGTGTACCAACTGCTCAATCCAACGTCTCCAAAGATGTCCAACATAGATTGTATCTTGTTTATATCATCGAGTTGAAGTAGTTCATTTATACTTTTCATATTTGATTTTTCCAGCAAGCCTATTAACTTGGAATCTAGTTGTGCTTTTTCTCCCGATGATAGATTGGAATATCTACTTGGATTCAAAATAATTTTTTTAACAACGTCATCTTTTTGGCACTTAACCATTTCACAGACAGCATATCCGTGTACAAACTCTTTTGGTAACTTACCTGCTAATAACTTGCAACATAGATGGTCAAGAATGCAAGTTTCCTCATATTGATTCCCAGCGGAATCCCAAGTAATTGGTGGCGCGCCTAATATATATCTTTTGTCTTCGCTTTCGATTATGTTTGGAGTAGCGATTATTATATTCACAAATGTATCGTCAGGCCCTATGGAATGTATATGTCTGCCAAAAACTTCTTTTTCAGTTTCAGGCAGTTTTCCAATCGAAACCAAGGTGCTTAAAACGGAATTTGATGACGGGATATTCAACCCCTCTTTCATAATCAGTTCAGCAACTTCCTGCATCGATTCCGTTTTAGTTGGCTTGGTGCCATGTAGAAAGACATTGTATTGTTGTTTTGCATTTGACATATTATGTATTACCATATCCGAAATTTGGTTGTCAAAGAACTTGTTGCAAATACAAATTAGTTTGCCCAGCATTGCCGATGCAATGGGCTCTGTGGCTTATACGAGAGTGATAGAAATTCATAACCATTTGTTTCAGTGCACCCGTGCCGAGTCCGTGGACTACCTCGACAGTGTGCACATTGGAAGGTAGGGTATTAAGAAAATTTTGCAGTTCGCATTCTGCATCAAGTGCTTGCATCCCGTGCAGGTCAATTCTTACCGTTCCTTTCATTGAAACCAGCATCGCATTAATTAACGAAATTGTCAAAGTTTGTTCTCTTGTTGTTTGACAGAATGTTGATTTTAGTGGTATAAGTGGGATACATGAAAATAATAAAGAAATCACGTGATGAAGTAAAACTTGAACCCGCACATGGAGGGTTAGGGAGCAGAAAACTTTTTGTTGCAGAAGACGAAGTCAAAAATATCCAAGGACTAACACATGGTTATTTAGAGGCTGGCGGAATTTTCCCGTGGCACAAGCACGATGACTGTAATGAATTTATGTATGTGTTGAAAGGCAGCGGAATCGTCCGTGACGAGGACGGGGAATACCCGTTTGAGGTTGGCGACTTTTTTATCTATCCAAAAGGTGTTTTCCACGAACAACGAAACACAGGCAAAGACACCTTCGAGGCGGTATACATCCGAACCAAGTAAATAAGTTGTCCTCACATTGTTTTTATGATATATTTTTATCATGGCTTATCACCATTACAAGCACGACCAAATTGACCCAAAAGCGGACCGCGTTGCTGTCTATGAAAGGCACGTTGCGGATTTGTTTTTGCGAAACAAATTGACTGACTCTGAACGTGACAGCAGTTTATTGTTTGAACAAAAACACAGCCATGGCGCAGTACAGTTCGCAAGGGTTCTTGCAAAAAAGCGTAACCTATGCGAAGATGTTTGTGCGGTTGCGATGTTGCTCCATGACATCCATGTTGGCTTGACAGGCAGTTACAAAGACCACGCCCAAAAAAGTGCGGACTTGGCTAAACAAATGTTGGGTGAAATCGGTTTGTTTTCAAAAGAAGAACAAGCCCTTATAATAAAAATCATAGCAAACCACAGTGACAAACATATCAATAGTAATGACCCGTACATTGAACTTGGAAAAGATGCCGACCTTTTGGATTGCTTTTTATATCCAAATGCTGTGGACGGTTACAGGGCACAAAAGACACCAGAGATATTCAAAATATACATGGAAAGGGGAGCAAAAGTTTTTTCAGAACTTGGCATCCCATTTGTGGAGGGAAAATGAAAAGATACTTTACAGACAGCGGTTCTGGACTTACAAAAGAATCGGCAGGGCGTTTGGGGTTGATTTATATATCTCATAATATCTTGTACAAAGGCGAAGAAGTCGAGGATACCGAAGGTGTTGTTTTGGACGAAGAATACCTAAAAGTCGCCGCCCCTAACGCCGAGCAATATCGCGCGGTTTTTGAACAGTATCCAAACGACGAATTGATTTATGTGACTTGGTCACAACGCACAAAAGCCACCCAAACGTTTGAACAAATCAAGCAACTGAAAATCCCTAACCTTAAAATGGTTGACAGCGGATTTATAGGGGAGGCACAACTTTTGGTCACAAAGCGAATCATGGAGGGCAAACCTTATGACGATATCAAACACTTTTTTGTGGTTCGCAACACGACGACGGGCTGGATTCCGATTGTGAAAGATAAATTCTGCCTCTTTACAATGGACAATGGACAATGGCGAGTTCAAATTGTTGAAAACCTTTGACACCCAGTTTGCTGCACTTGTTCAATTGAAAAAACTTGCGAACACAAAACTGGTCTATCGCAAAGAAATGAACAACGTGATTGGGCTACATTGCGGTCGGGATTATGTCGGCGGAATGTTTGTAAAATAAAAACGCGGTAATTTAAACCGCGTTTTTGTTTAGTGCAGTACCTTGACCTTAAAGCAAATCATCGTGCTGCTTGGGCTCGGATGCAATTCAGGTATTTCGTAACTGATTGTGTTTCCAGAAATAGTCGGTGTTTCGTGTGTCCCGTCAACTGTGAAACTGCCAGTCACATAAGATACTCTTGAACTCAAAACATCTTTGAAGAGCGCATCAGGAACGATTTCCCCACTATGATTTTCAATTTTTACGCAATAAGAAATTGTCCCGCCAACTACCGCAAAGTGACAACCACTTGTTTTTGTAAGGGTAATATCCACGATGTCGACTTCTGTTTGGTTGCTTTCAACTACAAATGCGTCTTCGCACCCTTCGATTTCAAGTTCTGCTTTGTTGATTATTGAATTAACTGCTGCCATTTTTCCTCCTTAGTTTTAAAAGGGACAACAAAATATACGTCTTAAAAAACAGATTAAACAGCAACAACACCTTTGCGGTTTAACAACAGCAACCGAAATATTGTTGCTTTTAAAAACCATAGTGCCATCACATGTTTCAATCTGGACCGTTGCCCGATTAGTGATGTTTTCCATTTTCTTTTGTTGTCTCCTTGCTTCATGCTATGCAGGTATGATATTATTGTGCATGCCCGAACTAACCGTATCGTTACCCCTGTGGATTGTCAGCCAAGTTATAATGCTGGTTTCTGTTGTGGCTGCAGTTTATTCACTCCAGCAACGGAGCAAAATCAAAACCCTTTTATGGGGTTCTATAACTATGTCGATTCAGGTTGTTGCCTTTGCGATATTGTTGAATTGGGTGTTGGTTGGAGTTTTGGCAGTTGCAATCATACGTCAAATTGCATTTGTATACTTTGAACACAGGTCTGAAAAAGGAAAACCCGTAAAATTCTGGATGCCATGTATGACTGTGATAGTTGCATCAATAGTAACCGCTGTGTCCGTAGCCCTAACTTGGGAGTGGTGGTTTGATTGGGTGATTTTGGCTGTTTCCGTTTTTATTAACTTTGCGGTCTGGGCAAAGGGAATACACCTTATGCGGGCAAGTTTCATATCCAATGATTCCTTGACCATAGTCAACCATGTTGTGTTTTTCAATATAATTGGGATTATAATGTGCGTTATATTTTTGTGTGCGCATACTGCGTTTTATGTACGATACTTTTGGTTCAAAAGAAAACCCCGAAACCTCCGCGCCGTAATCTTTGATTTGGACGGCACAATTGTCGAAACCGAAACCCTAAGCGCCAAAGCCCTCGCTGGCACGATGAAAGAACTAGGCTATGATTTTTGGGAAGAAATAGAACCTTTTTATCTTGAGCATTGTGTTGGTCTTGGTGCAGGAAAAATCCTTGATAATCTTTCTTTGAAATACACAATCAAAGAAACCAGAGAAGAATGGTTTGCGTTCTTTCGCAAATATCGCGAGGACTTTTTCAAAAAATCCCGCCCTGTAATAAAAGAAGGGCTTTTGGAACTTTTAGAGGTTTTGAAAACAAAGAAAATAAAAACTGCGATTTGTTCAGGTACGTATGATGTGCATATTAAATTAAAGTTAGAAACGGCAGGGATTCCATTGGATTACTTTGACGTGATTGTTGGTGGCGACATGGTAAAGAACCAAAAAC
>WQSK01000022.1 GCA_009787915.1 Bacillota bacterium | reverse complement strand
ATCCAAACAATTCATAGGGTCTATACACCCTTTTTCTGCACACTCTCTTAAACGGATATTCTCCATTTCGCGCACGTAACTGTCATAGTTAGTACACCCCGTCGCCCCAATCCCTGTTGCAAGTATCAACGCCCCTAGAATCATTTTTGATTTTTTCATAGTATCCTCCTTATTTTTTGTGTAGAGTAAGTATATAGCATGTTGCTACATTTGTCAATACTAAATTATATCTTGTATCTCTATATCTTTCTTTAAGATAACTTATATCTTGTTGCTAGGGGACGACATGATAAACGAAACAATCAACAAGATTACAAACCTACGTATTAAAAGCGGAATTTCCGCGAGAAAACTTAGCCTATCTCTTGGGCGGAGCGATAACTATATTACATTGCTTGAAAATAAAAAGACGTTTCTGCCACCGCTTGAAACTTTGCTGGAAATCATCGCATTATGCGGCAGTACACCGCAAGAGTTTTTTGCAGACCCAAACATTTTGGCATTTTACTCGGACAAAGATACAATTGAACTAATTAAAAATAATAAGGATTTGCTTGAACTGTGGAAAACCGCCACCCCCGAAAAGAAGGCCGCGGCAATTGCCGTCTTAAAAATAAAATAAATCACAAAACATATTTTTTAAGGTCGGTTTTTTTCATAAGGTTCGCCATATTGTCTTTAACAAACTTTTGGTTAATCGTGACCGTTTTCATCGGCTTTTTACCGGTTGCATTAAAAGATACTTCCTCTAACAACACTTCCATAATATGGTGAAGTCGGCGCGCCCCCAAATTCTCGCTTGTTTCATTTTCTTGTTCGGCAATTTCGGCGACCATTTTAAGGGCTTCGTCCTCGAACACAAGGTTCACATGGTCAACACGCAACAAATCCGCATATTGTTTCGTAAGCGCGTTTTCGGGAACAGTCAAAATTTTATAGAAATCATCCTTTGTAAGGCTTTGTAAATCAACACGTATTGGAAACCGACCTTGGAGTTCAGGAATAAGGTCTTGGATACGGCTTATATGAAAAGCCCCTGCTGCGATAAACAAAATATAGTCCGTCTTGATTGGTCCATATTTTGTTTGAACAGTGCAACCCTCGACAATCGGCAAGATATCCCTCTGAACACCTTCACGGCTGACCTCTGGTCCATTTCCGCCCCCCGCAGATGCGATTTTGTCAATCTCGTCAATAAAGATAATCCCGTTTTCCTCCGCCAATTGAATCGCCTCGGCATTGATTGCGTCTTTGTCAATAAGACGTTCGGATTCTTCCGAAACCAACATTTCGCGCGCCTTTGCGACGGTCATGCTTTTTCGTTTTGTGCGCCTTGGCATAAGCCCGCCAAAGATATTACCAATATCAATCCCGATGTTCATGTCCATGCCCATAGGCATTTGCATATCGGGTTTTTTAACATCAGCAACCTCTATTTCAATAGTGAAATTATCAAGTTTTCCGTCCTTGTATTCCACCATTGTTTGTTGCCTCAAGATATCCAACGGCACGTCGGTTGCCATTTTCTTTTTTTCCGCAACAACGGCATCAATAATCTTCTTTTCAACCACCGTTTCAGCACGTTGCATAACCTCGCCCTGTTTATTTTCGCGAATCATGCGCGCAGCCACCTCAACAAGGTCACGAATCATACTCTCGACATCACGACCTACGTAACCGACTTCGGTATATTTTGTGGCTTCGACCTTTACAAAAGGCGCACCCACCAACCTTGCCAACCTGCGGGCAATTTCGGTTTTACCAACACCCGTTGGCCCTTTAAGAATTATATTCTTTGGTGTGATTTCATCGCGTATTTCTTGGGGCAATTTGTTACGTCTGTAACGATTTCTAAGTGCCACGGCGACCGCGCGCTTTCCCTTTGACTGCCCGATAATGTACCTATCGAGTTGGTCAACAATCTCTTTCGGAGACAATGATTTGTTCTGTACCATTTTTTAATGCTAACAAAAAAAAATACACTTGTCAAATAAGTTAAATTGCGTATACTGGTATTAGGCTTTGGGGGAAGCAAATGGGGAAATTTGAAAAACTAAAGAAGTACATCCTCATGGATGACCGATGGTTGTCTTTTTCAATTGCCTCCGCGGGGCTTGGGTTTGCACTTGTAGTTATAGGAATACTTGTTGAACTTATATCTGGAATCGTTGGCTTCTCGTATACTATTACATTTTTGATTGTTGGAACGGTGTTTTTAATCCCTGGGTTTTTAGGTCTTGCGTATAACTATTATAGGTTCTTGGTAAAAAGTGGCAAAGTCAAAGCCCGCGAAGTCAAATTAAAAACCGCGACAACCACGGCCACAGGCGAATCCACAGTTGTAGACGGTGAATACGCAGGACCAAAACCAATATCTGGACACGATTGGGAAAAGTACGCCGCAGCCCATAATGAAAAATACGGCGAAGCAGCAGCGACAACAGACATCGCCCCGCCAAAGCCACCTAAACTATGGAAATATTTCTTTAAGCCATCTTCTTGGAAACCTGCATCAAGGGTTTCAAAAATATATACCCTGTTGGGAATTGCACTTTTTATAACGGCATTAATTTTGGCAGGCAGTCTTGACGGCATTATTGTCGTCGTTTTGCTTTTGTTTGGAGTTGGTCTTACGGCACTTGGTTTTTACATCGCCTCCCCCATTATCGTTAATACGTATAACAAGAAATACAATCTAACCTCGAATAGATTCAAAGACCTAGCCAAAGAAGCCGAATCAGGCGGAGCCGCAAGTGTACTCGCCGAAGCCATTGACTCAAGTCCATATAAAATGCTTGATGCCGCGGCAATCGACAAACTCGCCCGTGAACGCGCGTCAAAAGAAGTCGCAGTTGTAAACACTCAACTCCAAAAGGACGTTGGGGAAATAAAACTTGCGACCGATAATTTAGTTAGAACCTTGCCTTTGGGACTGAGGGAACGAATCAAAGTAATCAGAGATAAAGCCCGTGAAGAAAAAAAGAACGTCAACGCAGCCGACCAATATGCAATGAAAGCATTTGACCTCAAACTAGAGGATGATATTGCCAGAGAAAGTGTTGCTTCGGAAAGAGAGATTCGAGGAGTAAAAGAAGATGCAGAAAAAAGAATCTCGGAACTTACAAAAAAAGCCAATGCAGAAATTGATGAACTGTTGGCGCCTTATATCTTGGTTATTAAACTTGAACAAATTGCCGAGTCCCGCATTGCAGGTCTTAAAAAACAATGCACACACGATATAGATGTATTGCGCAAACTTGAACAAGAAGAAATCAAGAAAATCCAAGAAATTGAAAAAGAAAAAATTGCGGGAATCCAAGAAGAAGATAAAAAACTTAGAGAAATCGCAAAAACCATGACCGATACCGAACTTAAAGCGGAAGAATCCAAACTAAAAATACGAGCCAACGAAATAAGAACAGAAATCGCAGGTGTTATAAAACTTGTGCGTAACAAGTTCAAGATGATGGCTTTGTCACTTAACGAAAACCGAGATAGGTCAATAGATACGGTCAAAAGATATACCGATGCAAAAATCCAAGTCGTAAACGAATCCTACGCCGCCGAAAAAATTGTTTCTGACGACGATGATGCAGAGGTCAAATTGGTTGCTATTTCCGTTGCCCCACCAGACACACTTAGGTTGCGCGATACATCTGCCAGTGAAACTATAGAAGAAGAAACCCCTATAGATTCTAATATTGTTGTCGCCACCGAAGAGCAACCTGAAGTTAAAGTTGAAGTCGAGCCTGAAGTAGTTAAAGTTAAAGAAAAACAAGTCAGAAAACCAATTTCCCGTGAAGCACTTGTTTGTGCAAGCCTTGCCCTGGTTGCGTGCTTTGCAGGTGTTTTGATGTTCCAATCATCGGCGGTCAACAATATGTTCGCTATACCGACATTCGTAACTGGTGTATTGTTGGGACTCTTCCCTTTCTTTATAAAGAGAATGGCTACGGGCGACATTGATAACTTTGCAAGACAACTGGCATCCGAGGAAATCGAAGCCATACGCAACAAAGCAGCCCGAGAGCGCAGTACGATAATGGTTTGGAGAACAAATACTTTGCAAATCATAAACGATAAGTATGCCCAAGAAATGGCATCCGTCGACCAAACACAAGAGGCCCTTGCCCTAAGCCTAGCAACTACACGGATTAAAGAAAACAGAGCCCGTCAAACCAGCGAAACCGAAGCCGAATATAAACTTAAAATTGCGGAATTGACAGAGCGCATGAACTCCGAAATCGAAAAAGTTGTGAACGCTTACAAAGACGAAATTATCAAAGAGCGCGAACAAATTTTGGCTTCGGAACAAGAAACTGCCGATGTCAAAGCCGCAATTGAAGATATCCGTAAAAAAGAACAATTAAACACAAGTGAAGCACGTGCAATGCTTGAAACCTTTATTGCTAATACACGCAGAACTTACGAGCAAACCGTTTCTGAACTACGCGCAAGCGAGCGCAAGGAACTTGAACTTATGTTCGCAAGGCACAAAGACGAATTGGCCGCGGATGCCAACAACCAAGCAATCAAATCAAAACACGAACTCGAGATACTTGAATATAAAATGAAAATCGAGAACGAGATTAAACCGCTCACCGTAAAAATGAATGAAGCGATTGCAAAAGCCACGCAGGACCAAGAAGCGAAAATCAAAGAAATTGCACTCTCTGCCGAGCGTCAGGTTATCGAAATCGAAACCGAATACAAAAACAACCAAACCGAAAGAGAGAACAGTGCCCCAAGTCAATCTGCTTCGGTTCTAAAACGAAAAGAAGCCCTATGGAAAGAACAAGAACGCCGAGGCAAAACGCGCAGACGGTCTTTGATGATTTTGATTGTCGGCGCAATTATCGCCGTGACAGGTCTTGGCGGAATTATCTTTGATTTAACCGACCAAATGGTTTCATACGCAATCGCTGGTGTCGGTGCGGTTATATTGGTTATCGCGTCCCTGCTCTTTGTTTCATCCCGCCCTAAAAAAGCCTCACCTGGCCCAACGATGAGCCTCGACACCCCAACTCCAACCACTGAAACCACAACGACTGAATCAACCGAACTTGTGGCACCTGCAACCGAGCCAACAATAGAAGAAACTCCGATAATGACAGACGTTACTGACACTGCACCTGCGACCACAGAAGAAACCGAAACACCTGCTGAAGTGGCAATACCAACGGAGTCAGCCCCCGAAACAACAGCGGAACCAGAACAAAAACCAGAATTCGACGCACGTCAGGACTCCACCACAATGCCGTCAATAGCCTTGGCGGAACCAAGTGTTTCCGAAGCAACCGACAGGTCTAAGGTCTATGAGGACATCCACGAAATCCCCGAAACATATGTGACAACGCAAATCGAAACCGAAGCCTCGACAAAAAAAGACAAAGTAAAAAAAGAAGAACAACAAAGCAAGGGTCCAGGAATATTTTTTGCCCTAATCGGATTGTTGCTTGTTGTCATTGGCGGCGTAATGGCATTCACGGATGTGTTGGACCTTGGGCTACCCGACATGTTCAACTATGTCATTATTGGTCTGGGTGTGATACTTGGCGTCTTTGGGTTGTTGGCACTTAGAGGTGGCAAAGATAAAGACAAAGCCCCGAAACCGCCAAAGACCCCAAAGTCCCCTGCAGAGAAAAAAACCGCCGCAATCACGGCGACGCCAGAGCCAGTAGCAGTGGAACCAAAAACAACAGAACCTGAAGCAATTGTTCCCGAGCCTAAGCCCGTTAAAGAACCAAAACCTGTAAAAGAAAAGCGTGCGAAAGAACCAAAAAAAGAATCAAAAGACAAAGATACCGAAAACAATGACTCGAAAAAAGGGCCCGCCATTGTATTTGGTCTTGTCGGTGCAATCATAGGCGGTGCAGGTGCAGCAACAGCATTCACGGAAATTATGCCCGACCAAATACCAGCAGGCTTTGGATTTATTCTTTTGGGGGTCGGCGCAATCTTCCTGTTGGGCGCGGTCCTCATGTTTATCAAAAGCATCAAGAAAAACTAGTAACAAAAAACGGCTGGTGGGCCGTTTTTGTTTTACTCTTTCGCCATGACGTTACAAAATGGACTTAACCTACACTCGCTTTTTTTCTTGCAAGTTGTTCGCTGGTCAACTTTTTCAAGTATAAAACCCAATATATCAACCAAAACCTCTGAACGTCCCCTGCGTTGCCAAAGAATTACCTCGTCGACAATGTCTGCATCTCTTGTTTGTCGAATCGCATCTTCTTCCTGCTTCCATTCACGGCGGATGTTTCTTATATCTCTAAGCCATTCACCGACAAATTTTTTCCGCCTAAACGTGGCGCAATCATTAAGCATCATATTTTTCACCTCCTTTTATGGAAAACCCGCCACGTTATGATTTGTATGTGGCGGGCTTTTTTTAAAATTTGGTTACGCAAAAAACTCACACACAAAATGTGCGAGGTTTATATGTGGCAACAAGAAATTGTCTTTCCATGCCGAAACTATAACTTGAACTTTTTAGTTTGTCAATGGGTTATTCATACTTCCTCGATTGTAAGGTTGCTGTTTGTAAATATACAAATATCGTTTGCGATTTTCATAGCCTGAATCGCGATGTCACGAGCCGCCAATTTCGTGTTCGCAACAAGTGCCTTTGCCGCAGCAAGGGCATAGTTTCCCCCGCTCCCGATAGCGCAAATCCCTGCTTCGGGTTCAATGACGTTGCCGTCACCACTTATGATAAGGACTTTTTCTTTGTCCGCCACAATCATCATGGCTTCAAGGTTTCGCAAATATTTGTCCGTGCGCCAACTTTGAGCCAACTCTACGGCCGAGCGCAACAAGTTTCCCGAGAACTTTTGTAACATCTCCTCGAACCGAGCAGACAATGTAAACGCGTCGGCGACCGAGCCCGCAAACCCTGTCACGACTTTGTCGTTGTACATACGGCGAACCTTCACCGCATTGTTCTTAAGCACCACACTTTGCCCCATTGTGACCTGTCCGTCGCCCGCGATGACGGTCTTGCCGTCGCGCTTCACGGCAACAATTGTTGTTCCATCAAGTTTCATACCACAATAATAAACAAGCAAAACAAAAATGTCAAATGCTAACCACGATTTCTGCGGGGAGCCAACCAATTACTCCGTTTTTGTCTTTGCAAAGCAACCACGCGTTTACAATTTCGATTACCTCAAGCACATCACCCTTTTTGGCTATTAACTCTGTCGGGTTATAGTCGCGTGTCAACTTTTCATCTTTTACAAACGAAAGCGGAACAAAAGTTTCACGCCCGTCAATTTCACAAGTTTTCCAATCGCGAAAATAATCATCCCCGCTTTCACGGTCTGGGACAAACAAAACTTTTGTACCCCTAACAAATGTTGGGAAAACGATATGCTCCCATTCGCTTGGGTGGTTTGTGGTTGTTTGGACTTTCATTTATTTCTCCTTAAATCCTTTTTGTAATATAAAACCAAGATTTCCTCGTTGATTAATGTTTCATGTTTGCTTTCCACAAAATCCGTATAGCCCCAATGGAAATAAATTTGCATGTTTCGTACTTCGCAAGGCTCGACACCGATAATCAGGTATTTTATGCCTCGACCGATTGCCCAGTTTTCAACAAACTTCACAAGTTCACTCGCAACACCTTTTCCTTCGTATTCTTTGTTGACACGCAAAGCATTAAGTTCCGATTTTTCAAAAATCAAAGTCACTTCACCGATTATTTCTTTTCCGAGGAGCGCAAAAAAAGTTTTTACCTTACCGCTTTTGTTGTCGTTAATAGACTGTTTTTTCCAAATGCCCCAACGATTGTCGCCAGAGTTCTCGGCAATCAAATAATCCCACCGCTTTTCCAAATCACTAATTGTAGATTCTTTACAAACTATCTTCATGATATTATAATACAATCGTGAAGGCAAATAGTCAACAAAAGGCAAAAATCTTGGTCTGCGGTTTCAAAGGAGAAACAAATTCTGCGAAGATTTTATTGGATAAAATAAGTACCAGCAACAAAATCTTTCTTGAAAACGATATGGATAAATCGGTTGCGCAAATTATTGATGCGATAAAAGACAATACTTTTGACCTCGTTGTACAAATTGGCCAAGGGTCTGGGCTCGTTCGTTGCATCGACATTGAAAAGAGTGTTTCCCAGGGCGCAGATGTTTTTATGTCAAACTATGATTTTACGGCGATGCGGAATTTTCTTATGGACGCAGGATATCATGTCAATGTAACGCACGAGAACACAAACTTTCTGTGTAACAATGCGTTTTTTCACACGCTTAAGTACATCTCGGAAAACAATCTAAAGACACAATCCATTGCAATCCACATCCCGTCTATGAGCGATAGTATTCTATGCAAAAACAAGTTGGCGGAAACCCTCAGCGAGTTTTTATTTTGTTGATATAGTCATGGACATCACGCCACGACCTTGCCCTGTGCGTGTTCTGGATATTGAAATCACGATTATATGGTTGCTCGAAAATTATAACGGGCGTGTGCGGAGCGACAAGTTCAATCTCTTTAGGCGAGTCCTCAATATGCACATCAATATTGTTTTCTCGGCAAGACGTCATTTTGTTCCCACCACCAAACTCGGCAAAGACCAATTTGTCATAGGGAATTTTGTGGTTCAAAAGCCACTTTCTCACCAATGCCCGCATCCTCTCTCCGTCTTTGTCGTCTTGGTTTGACAACCAACGTGCGGTATTAATGATTATCGTGTGTCCGTCTTTTTTCAGCATGGCCATATACTCCGCCGCCCCGTCGATTACCTCGACATCTTTTGCGTAACGCCAAATTGCGGTATCCCAATATTCGTTGGCTTGCTCCCTTGTCACCCCAAACATATCGGTCGCGGAATATGCAGTAGCATCAATAATTGGTTTCCCCTGCGCCAAAAAATATTTTGCAACATCATCAAGATACCACTCGTGGACCTGTGCCAGCACACCATCAATATCAACACCAATAATCATGTTGACATGATACCAAAGTTCAGTTAAAATAACAACATGAAACATAAGTATCTGAACATTTGTTTGATGGTTTTCACCACAGTTTTGACCGTCACAGGCATCACCACATTCTTCGTGTCGGCGTTTTCGGAAGCAAACTCTGCCGCCGCCTACAGCATCGCGAGCATCTACATCCTGTGTATGCTCCTTGCCGTGCCGTCGCTCAAAGCCTTTATGGACAAAATCGAGTGCCCAACAATGAAACGCCTAAACGTCTTGTTTATCACAATCGCGTTCGTCGCAATCATGGTGCTAATGGTTACCAGCGCACTCACCCTCGCTTTCCCGTCAATCGTTTGTTGCTAAAATAAACCGTGTGTAAGTTTCATATGTCGAAGGGCGCATTAGCCCTTTTTTGTCAAGTTCCATAGCCTCCCCCAACGTGAACCAATGAACAGACTCAACCTCTCTTGGGTCGGGAACAAACTTTGTTTTTGAAAAATCTTTTTCATAAAAATATACCGTTGTAAAAAACGTTTCCCTATGAACAAAATTACCCAAGCAAACAACCTCATCACGCAATAATTCCAAACCGATTTCTTCTTTGGTTTCGCGAAGAACTGCGTCAAGGGGTGACTCGCCCGAAACAACACATCCGCCCGTTAAACCGTATAAACTCCCCTTTCGTGGCACATGTTTTTGAAACAAAAACTTCCCAGACACCGTATCTTTAATCCAGATTTTAATGTCTTGGATAAATTCATGCTCCAAAAGCGGGCGACTGTCGCGCACATAGGTTACCCCAAGAAGTTCCCCATCTTTGTCTACTAAATCAAGCCTTTCCATATTATACTGCCATAGTTTGTTGAACCGCAGATTGCTCTAATTCCGCCTCTTTTTTTGCACGGTCTTGACGACGCATATAGTACTTGTACGCCTCGACCATAGGGATGATTAACAAAGCAAAGGCAAAGGCCACTAACCACATCGCACCGCTGATTGCCGTAACCCCGAGGGCTGCTTGGAAAACCGCGATAGGAACAATGATTGGGATGAAACCGATTACAAGCGACCCCAACACCGCGCCGTTCACCCACTTGCTGCTAAATGTTCTTTTTGAAAACACCGTGGTTTTAGTTGAACAAAGGTTGAATGTTTGAATTGCTTCAATGATGACGAGGGTTAGATAAGCAACCGTGACACTCTCAATCGACGATAGGTTTAGACCAAAATATGCGAGGAAATAAACACTTCCGCAGAGCACGACCTGGAACAAACTGTAAATCACTAATAATCGACCTGTCTGCCCCCTGAACAAACTCTGTCGGGCCGACGTGGGTCGTTGGTTCATGATGTCTTTTTCGGCAGGCAATGAACCCAAGGCAAGCGCAGGCAAAGTCCCCGTAATAACGTTAATCCACAGAATCAGAATCGGCCCAAAGAAGTTCATGCCAAAGATAACAATGATTGTTGTCAGCAAAATAAGTTCCGCCAAACTGATACCAAACAAATAGATGACAATCTTTTTGATGTTCGTGAGCGTTCGACGACCTTCTTTGACCGCACCAACGATTGTTGCAAAGTTGTCGTCTGTCAAAATCATATCGGCGACCTTTTTCGTTACGTCGGTTCCAGTGATGCCCATGCCAACACCGATATCGGCGGCCTTGATACTTGCCGCGTCGTTCACACCGTCACCTGTCATAGCAACGACTTTGTCATTGGCCTTAAACGCCTCGACGATACGGACTTTGTGCTCTGGGTTGACGCGTGCATAGACACTGTATTTAAAAACATTTGCGCGTAACTCGTCGTCGCTGATTTCATTAAGTTGTGCCCCTGTGATGACCTCGTCCTCTTCTTCCGCGATGCCGATTTGTTTTGCAATCGCAAAAGCAGTATCCTTGTGGTCGCCTGTTATCATGACAACTTTGATGTGCGCGGCTTTGCAGGTCTTGATACTCTCGTAAACTTCTTCCCTTGGCGGGTCAATCATGCCTGTCAGACCAACAAATATAAGGTCGGACTCGTCACTTAGGCAGGCTTTGAATTCTTTTTTTGAACCAAGCGGTTTATACGCATACCCCAATACCCTAAGTGCATCTTTCGCGAACTTGGTTCCTGCGTCGTCGATTTCTTTTCGGTCTTTTTCGGTTATAGGTCGAACTTTTCCGTTGTCGAGGATTTTGGTGCAACGCTCCATAATGCTCACGGGCGCGCCCTTTGTGAACAATATAAGTTCGTTCTCCATGCGGTTGACGGTACTCATAAGTTTCCGTTCGCTGTCAAATGGGATTTCGCAAACACGGAGGTATTTCGCATCGGCGTATTCTTTGCTGAAACCAAATCTGTTTGCCGCGTGGACAAGGGCGGTTTCCGTCGGGTCACCGATTGTGGAAAGAACACCATGCTCGTAACGAGTTTGCGAGTCGTTACAGAGCAACATCGTTTCCATAAGCATTTTAAAGCACTTGCGATTTCTGAACTCGTCAATATCTTTGATATCGGTTTGGCAATCGTTTTCAAGGCAATGGCGAACGTTTAACATCTGCCCTTTTATTTCAAAAACTTTTGGTTTCGCACCGCTGTACATAAAGATGTTTTGCACGGTCATCTTGTTAAGGGTGATTGTTCCCGTTTTGTCACTGCAAATAATTTCGGTACTGCCCAAAGTTTCAACCGCTGGCAGATTTCGCATGATAGCCTTCTTTTTACTCATACGCTGGGTCGCCAGTGCCATAGTAATCGACACCGCGGCTGGCAATCCCTCGGGAACCGAGCAAACCGCAATCGCAATCGTAATCATCATGGCATCAATAACGGTTTCACCCGTCAAAAGGCGCGATGCAAAAATACCAATGGACACCAAACCAACAAGTATCGCAATCATATGACTGGTTTTATCAAGACGTTTTGCAAGTGGGGTCTTTGGGGCTTTTAAACGGTTGAGGTCGGTGGCAATAAGACCCATTTCGGTGTTCATCCCTGCGGCAACAACGATACCTCGACCGCGCCCGTAGGTTACAACGCCACCCATGAACGCCATATTAGTACGGTCACCAAGGGCAACACCCTTGACCTCGATTTGTTCGGTATTTTTTTGGCTAGGGACAGACTCCCCCGTGAGTGCGGCTTCTTCAATTTGCAAACTAGCACATTCAAAGAGCCTTAAATCTGCTGGGACAATGTCGCCTGCTTCTAACAAAACAATATCGCCAACAACCAATTCTTCCGCCTTGACCTTGACGACCTCGCCACCGCGAAGTGCCTTGGCATAGGGCTTGGTCTGATTTTTTAACGCCTCTACCGCCTTTTCGGCTTTACTTTCTTGGATATAACCGATAAACGCATTGACCAAAATGACGGTCCAAATAAGACCCGCACTGATGTATTCTTTGACCTCGTTTTCAATAATAGCAATTGCAATTTGCAAACCCGACGCAATCATAAGGATGATAATCAAAACGTTTGTGAACTGTTTAAGAAACTTTAAAATTGGGTGGACTTGTTTTCCCTCGCGAATAGCATTCTTTCCGTCCGATAAAAGCCTGGCTTCCGCATCACCCTCGGTTAAACCAACTTTTTTGTCGACGCCAAGTTTTTTCTCGACATCCTTAATCGATAAATCGTACATAAGATTATTTTAACCATAATTAAGATTTAGTGCAACAAATTTCATGTTACAATTCGTATTTTTCAGAAAAATCTTCAGGTGACATATCACCGAAAATATCAGCACACAAACCTAAATCAGAAAAATCTGGCACAGAATTTTCCTCTTCAAACAAAAATGGTGATGTACTTGCAAGGTTATCCTTATAGGCTTTTGAAAATTCTGCAAATTGCTCGGGAGTTAATCTTTCCATTACTTTGATTAATAAACTATTATAAACAAAGAGTCAAACTATTTCATCATACTTATATCAAATTGATAAATCCTTGTTGTTTTCTCACCCATTAATGGCGCAGTTTCCAAAAACTCCCAACCCGTCTTTTCGTAATAGTTTTCGTGGTCGGTTATTAAATAAAGTTTCGGATACCCCATTTTTCTCACAGCCTCAATACACTTTAGTTGAAGCGCGGTGCCAATTCCCTTCCCTCGATGTTTTTCTTTGACATACAAAGCCGCAATCCACGGTGTTAAATCTTGGCGACACTTTAAATCATTGTTCCAAATGTGAACGGTCCCAACCAGTTCCCCGCCCAAAACCGCGATATAGGTTTGCGGAACACGGTCTTTGCACATAGAATGTTTTGTCCTATAGAGCGCATCGGCATAGTTCCTGCCGTCGTTTGTATCCCACTCGTCATAAAGCCACTTTGCGACTTGTTCTACAAACTTCGGTTCGCTTGCCAAATTTATTATCTTGATGTTTTTGTCCATATTTTAGTGTACTTGAAATTAAGTGGTTGACCAAACGATAATTATGGTGTATAATACAAAAATCTTGAACAGTACCTTGGGGCGTCGCCAAGCGGTAAGGCATCGGACTTTGACTCCGACATTCAGAGGTTCAAATCCTTTCGCCCCAGCCAATTAGAAAACTACCAAAATTATCTTGCAATGCGGAAATTGACAAGTTCGGGTTTTTGTGATATCTTGATTAGATAATCAAAAGATAATTTTAATGAGGTATTATATGAAGTTTAAAGAATTGCAAGGTCTTTCAAAAGAAAATGTAAAAACCGAGAGAAAACTTTCTACACAACAGAAATTTGGGCTCAAAATGTTAAGTACAGGTTGCAGATTTATTGACTTAGGACGTTTCTTGCGTATAGGCAACAAGGAAAATGCT